>NZ_JAWQLY010000014.1:0-91172 GCF_033446685.1 Halomonas sp. HP20-15
ATGCTGTGGCCGCACGGCCTGCTGGTCGTCGACCTGGCCGGGGTGGCGGTCTTCGTCGCGGTGCTGGTGTGGAGTGCACGCCAGGGGTCCACGCCGATTCGGCCCGCGGCTACTCACGGTTGAGAGCGGTGACAGGGAGCGGTCATGGGCTGGCTTGATGGGCTGATGCTGGTGGCGTTCGGCGGTGTCGCCGGCTTCATCAACGTGCTGGCGGCGGGGGGCTCGATGCTGACCCTGCCGCTGCTGATGCTGCTGGGTTTGCCGCCGCAGGTCGCCAACGGTACCAACCGGGTGAGCATCGTGCTGCAGAGCGTCAGCGCGGTGGGCAGTTTCCGGCGTGCCGGCGCGGGCGACCTGGGCGTCAGTCTGCGTTTGTCGCTGCCGGCGGTGGCCGGTGCGCTGCTGGGCGCCTGGTTGGCCCTGCTGGTCTCCGATGCGATCTTCCAGGGCGTGCTGATCGCGGCGATGGTGCTGGCCTCGCTGATGATGCTGCTGCCCCAGCCACGGCTCGACACGCAGACGCTGACCCCTTCGCGAATCACCCCGGCGGTCTATCTGGCGATGTTCGTCATCGGCTTGTACGGGGGCTTCATCCAGGTCGGTGTCGGGGTGCTGTTCATCGCCGTGCTGTATCGGCTGCTCAAGATCGATCTGGCCCAGGTCAACGTCTTCAAGGTCTTCATCATCCTCGTCTATACCCTGCCGGCGCTGGCGGTGTTCGTGCTCAACGGCCAGGTGCGCTGGGGCTATGGGCTACTGCTGGCGCTGGGCAGCATGAGCGGAGCCTGGCTGGCGGTACGGGTCAACATGGGCCCGCGCGGCGCGCTGTGGGTCAAGTGGCTGACGCTGGCGGTGATCGTGGCGATCATCCTGCGGCTGGCATTCTTCTGAATTCCCGACGGCGCCATTCGCTGCACGAATCGCCGCTTGCCGTGGCGCCGCCCATGGGTGATAACTGCACAATCCACTCGACATTTCAGGGGAAGGCGATGAAAGGCTCATTGATATTGGCGGCACTGATGTTGCTGGTAGCGCTGGCCGGCTGTAACACCATGCAAGGGTTGGGCAAGGACGTCGAAAAGGTCGGCTCGGAAATCGAGGAAGCCGCCGGCTGACACCCGGGGCGATGGGATGTGCGTAAACGCCCATCGCCTGTTAGGCTTTGGGTGTGACGTTTTGTCACCAAGGCCGCGCAAGCGGCGACTTCATTCGTTAAGGAGGACCAAATGAAGAAACTGACGGCAATGATGTTCCTGATGCTGATGGCCGCCGGCACCCTCACGGGTTGCAATACGCTGCATGGTGCAGGCGAAGATATCGAGGAAGGCGGCGAAGAGATTCAGGAAGCCAGCTGATTGACGCCCGCGCCGCCCGCTCCGGTCGGGCGGCGCTGTTACCTTCCTGCCGTTGCTTGTCTCTCTTGGTTTACCTGCTTGTCATTAATCCCTGCCGCACGGTTCGTTTCCACGCCTGTTTCGACGACTTTGACGCGTCTCAACTACCGAAGCGAAAGCGCCGCTCCAGGCGCTCGAAAAGCAGATCGCTGACGATCGCCAGCAACCCTACCAGCACCGCGCCTTGAATCACGTAGGCGATATTGCCACCGACCAGCCCGGCGATGATCGGCGTGCCGAGACTCTGCGCACCCACCGTCGAGCCGATGGTCGCGGTGCCGATATTGATGATCACCGAGACCCGGACACCGGCGATGATCACGCGCATGGCCAGCGGCAATTCGACCCGCCATAGAATCTGCCGGGCGCTCATGCCGGTGCCGCGCGCGGCTTCCAGCGTGGCGGGCGGTACCGAGCCGAGCCCGGCGATGGTGTTCTGGACCACCGGCAGTAGCCCATAGAGCGACAGCGCAACGATGGTCGGCACGAAACCGAAGCCGGCCAGCGGCACCACGATCGCCAGCACCGCCGCGGGCGGAAAGGTCTGGCCGATCGCCGCCAGCGACGACACCATCGGCTCGAATTCGCGCCCTACCGCGCGGGTCACGAACAGCCCAGCCGTGCCGCCGATGGCGATCGAGATCAGCGATGAAACCAGCACCAGGCCAAGATGATCGAGCATCAACTGGAGAAAGCTCTCGCGCTGGTAGACGGCCACGTCGAGGTGCGGAAAGGCGGCCGCGAACAGCGGTTCGAGCTCCTCCATGAGAAGCGTCAGGACGACAAGCAGCGTGGCGAGGATCGGCAGCAGCCAATCGCGCGGCGTGGCGGGCATGACGAGGCTTGCGCGGCTCATGGCTGGCGCCCCATCACGCCCTCCATGGTCACTTCGCCGATCAGCTTGCCGGCCTCGTCGATCACCGGCAGTACCATGACCCGGAACCACACCATGCGCGACAGCGCTTCCTTCATGGTCATCTCGGGGGTGGCGATCCATTCGCCGTTGACTGCGGTCTGCGTCTCGCCGTCTTCGCTGAGCCGGCCACCGTGCAGCGCCAGCGGACGTCCGTCGGCATCGACCTCCCAACTGTGGCCGGCGTCGCTATGGTGAGTATCGCGTGCGAGGCGTGGCGGCCGGCAATATTGGTCGACCCAGCGCCGCGAGAGCAGCTTGAGGCCCAGGTCGGCCTTGCCGATGAAATCGCTGACGAAGCCATCGGCGGGGTCGACCAGCAGCTCGATCGGCCGGTCGTACTGCACCAGCCGGCCCTGATTGAGGATCGCCACCTTGGAGGCCAGCTTGAGTGCCTCGTCCATGTCGTGGGTGACGAAGACGATGGTCTTGCGGGTCTGTTCGTGGACCCGCAGCATCTCGTTCTGCAGCACCTCGCGGGTCAACGGGTCGACGGCGCCGAACGGCTCGTCCATCAGCAGCACCTCGGGGTCGGCGGCCAGCGCGCGGGCCACGCCGACGCGCTGGGCCTGACCGCCCGACAGCTGGTGCGGATACTTGTCGCGATATTCGCCGGCCGCGAGGTGGAACAGGTTCATCAACTCGTCGATGCGTGCGTCGATGCGCGCCCTGGGCCACTTGAGCAGGTTGGGCACCACGGCGATGTTCTCGGCCACCGTCCAGTGCGGGAACAGCCCGATCGATTGGATGGCGTAGCCCATGCGCCGGCGCAGCTGTTCCGGCTTGAGTCGGCTAACGTCCTCGTCGCCGAGCAGGATCCGCCCGCGACTCATCGGGATCAGTTGGTTGATCATGCGCAGGGTGGTCGACTTGCCGCAGCCCGACGGGCCGATCAGCACGCCGAATTCGCCGCTCTCGACGCGCAGCGAAATGTCGTCGACGACGTTCTTGCCGGCGTAGGTCTTGGTCAGGCCTTGCAGTTCTATCATCGTCTCGGCTCGTTGATGGCTCGAAGGTACTAGCGGGCACCCTCGGGGCGGCTGATGGCGACCAGGATCTGCAGTAGAAAATCGGCGATAACCGCCAGGGCGATGGTCGGCACCGCGCCGAGCAGCACCAGGTCGATGGCGTACTGGCCGAGCCCCTGGAAGACGAACGCCCCCAGCCCGCCGGCGCCGATCAACGCCGCCACGACCGTCAGGCCGATCGCCTGGACGGTAACGATGCGCAGCCCCGAGAGAATTACCGGTAGCGCCAGCGGTATTTCCACCCGCCACAGCACCTGGCGCCGGGTCATGCCCATGCCGCGCGCCGCCTCGAGGGTCGCCGGTGCGACCCCGGCGAAACCGGCGTAGGTGTTGCGCACCACCGGCAGCAGCGAATACATGATCAGCGCGATGATCGCCGGCGCGGCGCCGATGCCCTTGATGCCCAGAGCACGCAGCAACGGGAAGCTGTCGCCGAGCGCCGAGAGCGGCGCTACCAGCAGCGCGAACAGCGCGATCGAGGGAATCGTCTGGAAGAAATTCAGGGTGCCGAACAGCGAGCCGCGCAGCGCCGGTCGACGATGCGCCAGCAGCCCCAGCGGCAGGCCGATGGCCAGGGCCGGCGCCAGCGCCAGCCCGACCAGGCGCAGGTGGGTGAGCAACTGGTCGGCGAAGGCGTCCTGAATGTTGAAGTATTCCTTGAGGATCGATAGCGCATTGAACTGGCCGCCGGCAAATAGCCCGGCTATTGCGGCGGCCAGGGCCAGGCCGTAGGCGCCGCCGACCCACAGCGGCGCGCGCAGACGCTGGAAGGCATCGACGATCATCAGCAGCGTACAGAACACCAGTATCCAGAATGCCGCGCCCTGCGAGACCCGCGCGGCCGGCGAGGCGTCGGCAAGGGCGCGACTGGCGTAGTCGCCGAGCGTGTAGAGGGTCAGCAGCAGTGCCAACGGCGCGACGATCAGCGTCAGTTGCAGGCCCCGCGCGGCGGACAGCGGCCTTTCCAGCGCGGCGAGCGCCAGCAGCAGGGCCAGCAGCACGAAAACCACGGATTGCCAGGTCGTCAGCGCGACGACCAGGTTGACCGCTTCGCCGGAGACCAGCCGGTTGGGCGCCATGGCGGCGAACGGCAGCAATGCGCTTCCCAGCAGCGCGGCGACCCACAGCGTTAGCAGTACGCGATTGGCGACCAGGCGTCTGGCCTGGTCGCTGGTCGAGATCGGCTTGGCGGTCACGGTCCGTTCAGTCCAGAAAGCCGTTAGCCTCGAGATAGTCGTGGGCCACCTGCTTGGCCGGCAGGCCATCGACCTGGATCTTGCTGTTCAGCTCCTGGAGGGTCTCGCGATCGAGCGAGGCGAATACCGGCTCGAACAGCCCGGGGAGCTTCGGGTTGGCCTCGAGGACCTCCTCGCGCATCGCCACCGCCGGTTCGTAGACCATCTGCACGCCTTTCGTATCGTCCATGACCTTGAGCCCGGCGGGCTTGATCGCGCCGTCGGTGCCGTAGACCATCGCCGCGTTGGTGCCACTGGTGCCCTCGGCGGCGGCGCGGATGGTCGCTGCGGTGTTGCCGCCGGAGAGCACCAGCAGTTGGTCCTGCGAGAGCTTGAAGCCGTAGGCTTTCTGAAAGCTCGGCAGGGCCGCCTGGCTCTCGACGAACTCGGCGGAAGCGGCCAGCTTGACGTCACCGCCGTCGTTCACCCACTTGCCGAAGTCGGCCATGCTGGAAAGGTCGTGCTTCTCGGCGAGCGACTGTTTCACCGCGATCGCCCAGGTATTGTTGGCCGGCGCCGGCTCGAGCCAGACGATGCCGTTCTGCTCGCGATCCCAGTCGCGGACTTTCTGATAGCCCGCCTCGGCATCCTGCCACGCCTCGTCGTCGGTGGTGTTGCTGAAGTAGGCGCCGTTGCCGGTGTATTCGGGGTAGAGGTCGATCTCGCCCTCGAGCAGGGCGGTACGCACGATATTGGTCGGGCCGAGCTGCAGTTTGTTCTCGACCGGGTAGCCGGCGTTTTCGAGCAGGGCGATCAGCATATTGCCGAGCAGCGCCCCCTCGGTATCGATCTTCGAGGCGACACGCAACGGATCGGCGGCCATGGCCTGCCCCAACGTCAAGGCGACGCCAGCCACGAGGCCGAGTGATTTACCCATCCAGGCCATGTTTCCTTCCTCTTGTAGACGCAATGTGATGTGCGAGACCGACGCGCCCGAGATCCCTGGGCGGCCGTACTGCGTGATGCACCGTCGGCATTGTCAAAGCCTAGCTACAATGCGCGTGACGCTCCACGTTTCAGCACCTTATCGAAACGACGAGTGCCGAGTCCAGCGGGCATCGTCGGCGCTGACGCCGATACGCAGACCAGACAAGGAGATTTCATGACTCGATGGTTTTGGGGCGGACTGCCACTGATCGCTTTGCTCACGGCCTGTAGCGGCGCGCCGCGCCCGGCGACGGCACCCGAGCCGCCACCGTTGCAAGCGTCGGCGCCGGCCACCTGCGGGGCGGATGCCCTGCGCGGGCACATCGGCGAGCGGCTTGACGAGTCGCTGCGGGAGGCCCTGCAAGGCACCAGCGGCGCCCAGCGGGTGCGGATCATTCGGCCCGGTCAGGGCTATACCATGGATTACCGGCCCGAGCGGTTGAACGTGCACCTCGATGCGCAGCAGCGGATCGACCGATTGTCGTGTGGCTGAGGCCGGAAGGCGTGACTAGAGCTGGCCGTTGGTCATCTCGATGGCCTGCTGCTGAAGGCGGCTCAGTCGCTTGGGCGTCAGGCCGAGTGCGTTCAGCCCGGACCAGTCAAGGCCGTCCAGCTCGCCCCGTTCGAGCTTGAGCACGCTGGCGAGGATCAGCCCCAGCGCACCGTGGTGGCTATGGATCGCCGTCTTCAGGCTGTCGTGCAGCGGCAACTCGGCGAGGATCGCTTCCAGCGGGTGATCGAACAACGCATCCAGACACGAGAACAGCCCCACCGTGAAGCCCGAGCCGGGGTCGTCGAGCAGCGCATCGGCGAGCTCCTGGCACAGATAGCCGCGTGCCAGGGCCAGCTTCTGCAGGGCGTGCGGCTTGTCGTCGAGCTTGGTCAGCGCCAGCAGGCTGGCCAGGCTGCGGATGCGCCGCTGGCCGAGCAGGTTGACGGCCATGTGCACCGACTTGATGTCGTGATTGCGACTGTAATAGGCGCTGTTGGCCATCTTCATCAGCCGTACGCTGATGAACGCATCGCGCTGGATGGTCGCGGTGAGAGTGGCCAGCGTGTTGTCGGGGCGGTTGAGCTCGGCGAGCAACTGCAGGACCGACAGCCGGCTGCTGGGCAGGCGCTTGCCGTGTACCGGCATCGGCCGCGCCAGAAAGTAGCCCTGAAACAGATCGCAACCGAGCGTCAGGCAGCGGGTGAAGTCTTCGCCCGTTTCGACCTTCTCAGCAACCAGCTTGAGCGACGGATAGGCGCGCCTGAGCGCGGCCACCGCCGTGGCGAAATGCTCGGCGGAATAGGCCAGGCAGTCGAGCTTGACGATGTCGGCCAGCGGCAGCAGCGGGTGGCTGGCGTCGGTCAGCGCGTAGTCGTCGAGGGCGATGCGATAGCCCTGGGTCTTGCAATAGCGGATCGCCTTCTCGACGGCGGGCGTCGGCGCGACGGTCTCCAGCACCTCGATGATCATCTCGTCCGGCGAGAACGGCAGCGCCGCCTGCAGCGTGTTGGTGTGAAAATTGATGAATGCCGGCGTGCCTTCGCAGACCTCGTGAATATTGGTTTCGGTGAAAGCGCTGAGCATCACCTGACGGGTCGCGTAGTCGTCGTTGAATGGCTTGCCGGCGGTCTCGGCGCAGCTACGGAACAGCAGCTCGAAACCCGCCAGGGCACGCTGGCGATCGTAGATCGGCTGACGCGCGAAAAGCACTGTTGTGGGAACCGATGAACTTGACGTAGCCATGCCGGGACCGTTAGCAGCGGGTGTGATAACCCAGGTTATCGGCATGACGGGGAGATTCTTGATAGCGGCCGATCGCGAGCGGCAATCCTGGAGGGGATCAATCCGGTCGTGAGGAATAGTAGGCCGGTGAAAGCGCACGGCGCTTGTCAGCCCAGGATGAACCCCACGCAGGCGGCCGTCATGCCGCCCATCACCACATTGAAGATCCGCCAGGCGCGCGCGCTCTTGAGGTAGTGGCCGACGGCCATGCCGAAGCCGGCCCACAGCGAGATGCACGGCAGGGCGACGAGTTCGGCGAAGCCGGCCAGCAGCAGGGCGTCGATCCAGGTGCTGCCCTGTTCGGGCAAGAAGCCGGCCATCAGCGCCAGCCCCATCACCCATGCCTTGGGGTTGGCGAACTGGAAGGCGGCGGCCTGCCAGAAGGTCAATGGCCGGCCTTCGCCGCGCAGGTGCAGGTCGGGTGGCGGCGCGCTGGCGATCTTCCAGGCCAGGTACAGCAGATAGGCGCTGCCGACGACCTTGAGCAGCGTCTGGAACAGCGGAAAGCGCTCGAACAGCAGGCCCAGGCCCAACGCTATTGCCGAGAACAGCACCAAGCAGCCGGCCAGGATGCCGAGGATGTGCGGCAGGGTGCGCCAGTAGCCGTAGTTGGCTCCCGATGCGGTAAGCATCAGGTTATTGGGGCCGGGGGTCAGCGTCATCGATATCATGTAGAGTGCGGCCGGACCGAGCGTGGCGAGCGTATCCATTTTGTGCCCATACAAAGTTCGAGTTTGGTTTGAATTGTCTCTATTGGCCAGCATAATGGCGCTATTGACGGCGTCAACGGATTTATTGTCACCATGACAATCTGGAAGCCCCAACTGCCTGCCGGTGCGACCCGCTACCGGGCGCTGGCCGACGCGATCGCCTCGGCGATCGCCTCCGGCGAGCTCGAACCCGGCCAGCGGCTGCCGCCACAGCGACGCCTGGCCGACGCGCTGGGCGTTACCGTGGGAACGATCACCCGCGGCTATGACGAGGCCGAGCGGCGTGGCCTGCTCGAGGCCCGCGTGGGCAGCGGCACTTACGTGAAAGATCGCCGCGCGAGCGTCTCGGGCTTTCGTCACGTGCCGGCGGGGCCGAGCGCGACCGCTGGCGAGCTGGTCGATCTCAGCCTGAGCCTGCCGCCGCCGCATCCGCAGCGCCCGGCGGGCCTGGGCGAAGTGCTGGCCGCGCTCGCCGACGACCCCACGGCGCTGCAGGCGGCGGTGGATTATCAGTCCGAGCACGGTACGCCCGCGCATCGCCGGACGCTGGCCGATTGGCTGACGCAGTTGGGGTTGCCCATGGCGGCCGACGAACTGACCATCACCCTGGGAGGCCAGCACGGTATCTTTCTCGCGCTGCAGGCGCTGACCCAACCCGGCGAGCGTATCGCCGCGGCGGCACTCACCTACCCGGGGCTGATCGCCGCCGCCCAGCAGTGCCATCTCAAATTGCAGCGTATACCTCTGGACGACCAGGGGCTGGATGTCGAGGCGCTGGCACGGCTCTGCCAGCAGCAACCGCCGCGGCTGGTCTACCTTACTCCCGAGCAGAACAACCCGACCGGCGCGCAGCTCAGCGAGGCGCGCCGCGAGCGGCTGGTCGAGCTGGCGCGGCGCTACGATTTCTGGCTGATCGAGGACGGCGTGCAGTATCTGCCGCCCGAGGCGCGGGGCCGGCCACTCTACCTGCGCGCACCCGAGCGGACGCTGTATCTGTTCAGCACCTCGAAGGTGATCGCCGGCGGGCTGCGCATCGGCATCCTGCGCGCTCCGCCGGCCCTGAATGAACGCCTGGCCAATGCCCAGCGCGCACAGAGCTGGATGGTCCCGCCATTGATGGTCGAGGTGGTCTGCCGCTGGATCGACAGCGGTGCCGCCGGGCGGCTGCTCGGCTGGCAGCTCGAAGAGATCGCCGCGCGCCAGCGTCTGGCCCGGCAGCGGCTGGCGGCCTTCGCGCCGAGTGGCCAGCCCTACGGCTTTCATCTGTGGCTGGAGCTGCCCAACGGCTGGCGCGCCGCGGCACTGATCGAGCAGCTCGAACGCCAGGGGGTGCGGGTGACCAGCGCCGAGCCGTTCTGCGTCGGCAGCGAGCCGGCGCCACAGGCGATTCGGCTGTGCGTCAGCGCGGCGGCCAACCGCGAGACGCTGGAGCGTGCGCTCGAAATCATCGCCGGCACGCTGGCCGCGCCGCCGGCCAGCCCATGGCGGACGTTGTGAACGTCGACGCTTGCATCGCCGACTTGTCGCCTCCACCTAGTGAGACACCCCCCTTTTGCAAGGAGCTGTCCATGAGCCGCGCCCAGGTACTTGCCCACGGCACGTTGCACTGTTTCCCCGTCGGCCTGCGCGATGCCGACGACAAGCCGGTCAACGCCGAGGTCTCGGCCGTGGTCTACGACGGTCAACGACTGATTCTCGCCAGCGACAAGCCGATCCCCGGCGAGTCGCGCTCGGCGGTGTTCGCGGTCGACATCGACGAGCACGGCATTCCCGACGACGACAGCCTCGACTACTTCACCGAGCCGGCGATCAAGCGCGCCACCAAGTACGAGGACTTCGCGCTGACCGCCGACGGTCGTCACGTGCTGGCGACCACCGGTTTCGACCGCATCGCCGAGGACGACCATTCGCTGAACGCCTACAACCACCTGCTGGTCTGGCCGCTGGGCCAGCCCGAGCGGGTGCAGGTGGTCGACCCCGATCCGCGCGACGGCGTCGAGGGGTCGCTGGAGTTGCGCAACAAGCTGGACGGTGCGATCGGCACGCCCTACTACAAGATCGAGGGGCTGGCGGCGATTCCCGGCGAGCAGGGCGACGGGCTGCTGATGTTCGGCGTTCGCGAGCAAGGCAATACCCACGCTGACTTCGACTATGTATGTCGGGTGGTGGGTGCGCATTATCGCATCGACGCTCAGGGCAACCTGGAGTTCCTCGACGAACTGCGCAGCCTCTATCGGTTCAACCCGGGCGACTTTCCCCAAGTGCGCCATGTCTGTGGCCTGTCGAGCCTCGAGTACGACCCCTACAACGCCCGGCTCTACCTGTTGACCAGCTTCGAGACCGAGATCGACGGTGTCGAGCACATCGGCGGCTACCTATGGTCGATGAGCATGGACGACTTCAATGCCGGTCGCGCCCCGCAACTGGTCGAGGACGAGCAGGGCGAACCGCTCGAATTCGAACACAAGGCCGAGGGCCTGGCGGTGCTCGACGAGACGCGCCTGTTCGTCGCCTACGACAATGATCGCAACCTGGCACTGGGTTCGATCGACGCGCGCGACGAGCGCCACGCCAACGAGGCGCCCTACACGATCCTGCGAATCGTCTGACGCTCAGTCGTAGCGTTGCAGCCAGCGCTTGGTGGCGATCTGTTCCTTGAGCAGCTCCAGGGTCTCGATCAATACCTGCTCGGTGATGCGCTCGCTGCGTGTGTCGGCGACCATCAGGATGTCCATGCCGCTGTCGGTGGCGCGGCGCAGCAACTGCGAGAATTCAGGCGAGCGCAGACCGCCGACCGCTTCGTGAATCAACCGGCCGGCCAAGTCGCTGAGTGTCTGGTCCATGGCCTCGCTCAACTGACGGCCCATCGGCAGCCGCTGCAGGCGCTGGATTTCGGGGCTTTCCTGCAGGGTACGGCCGACCAGCGCGCTGATGTAACGCGCGATCAGCGCACGGTTGTCGGTATAGATATCGTTCAGGCCGGCTTCCAGGCGTTGGGCGATCTCGTCGACCAACTGCTCCTTGCGTGGCGCCAGCACTTCGTCCGAGAGCCGCTGCGAGAGTGCGTTGCTGTGCCGGATCTCCTCCTGGATGCTGCCGATCAGGCGCACCGCGACGCGATCCGAGAGTTCTTCCAGCAAGATGTCGTAATACTTGTGGACCACGCCGAACAGGTACCAGTTGCGTATCTCGATCAGGCCCAGGCGCTGGAGACGGAACAGCAGCGAGACGACGCGCAGTAAGCGCAGCCAGCGAAAGCCGGTCAGCGGGATACAGCCGAGCACGTCGTACCAGTGCACGAAGGGGTAGAAGAACCAGCGGTGATAGCGCCGCTCGGCAATCGCCACGATCCAGCCGAGCAGCACGTCGAGGACGAAGACGCTGACGAACGCCAGGTCGATGGCGAAGAAATGCTCGTGGACGTTCTGCTGATAGGCCTTCTGCAGCTGCGGAGAGAGCGAGGCGAACGCGTCATGCAGCGGGGGCACCAGATAGAGGCTGTCGAACAGCAGCAGGGCCAGGTTGGCGATCACCAGGATGATCACCAGCACATCCCAGGCCAGCTTGAATCGCTCGCGGGGCGAGGATGGCTGGCGGTGCGGCCGCGTCGGTGTCATGCGGGCTCCTTGCGTATGGACGACCGGCTCAGGAGGCCGGACCGGTGTACTGGCTGTCGTGCTCCCGCGATGCCTGTTCGGCCTGCTTGCGCAATTGCTTGCGCAGCGCGGCCTTCTCGAAGCGGTGCTGCTGCAGCGGCGTTGCCAAGCGCAGTGGCGGCACCTCGACCGGGCGTCCCTGCTCGTCCACCGCGACCATCGTCAGGTAACAGCTATTGGTATGACGAATGACCTTCTGCTGGATCGATTCGGCGATTACCTTGATACCGATCTCCATCGACGAGCGGCCGACATGGTTGACCGAGGCCAGGAAGGTCACCAGCTCGCCGACGTGGATCGGCTGCTTGAACAGCACCTGATCGACCGACAGGGTCACCACGTAGCTGCCGGAATAGCGGCTGGCGCAGGCGTAGGCGACCTCGTCGAGCTTCTTGAGAATCGCCCCGCCGTGGACCTTGCCGCTGAAATTGGCCATGTCGGGGGTCATCAGCACGGTCATGGTGAGGGTGTGCTGGCGGGGCATGTCGTCGGGCGTCATGGTCTGGCTCGTCACGTGGCACTGTCTCTCGGTAGGCTCTCGGTAGGGCATGTACGGGTGGCTCTGCCCCGGTTGTATCATGTTTGGGGGTGCGCAAGGGAGCCTGCGGCTTGGGGCATCTCATGCAATTTGTGCTGTACTGGGAAGGTAAATCAATAGGCGAGGAGGCTTAACATGGATGCAGCCTTTCATGTCGGTGTCACGGTTCAGGCCCTGGATGGCACGCCGTTGGGCGACGTCGATGCGCTGGGCGGCAAGTACGCGCGCATCGTCGATACCGAGGGCAACTTTCGCTGGCTACCTTACACCCGGCTTTCGGCTACCGGCAGCGACCACTTGACGCTACTCGACGACCCCGACGACCGGCTGGGCGCGGTGCTCACCTCGCCGCCGCCGGGCGAGGAGGGGGCCCGCGTCGATGAAGCCAGCAGCGAA
This sequence comes from Halomonas sp. HP20-15, assembly GCF_033446685.1. Lineage (NCBI taxonomy): Bacteria > Pseudomonadati > Pseudomonadota > Gammaproteobacteria > Oceanospirillales > Halomonadaceae > Halomonas > Halomonas sp. HP20-15. The sequence goes on from NZ_JAWQLY010000014.1 coordinate 12,572, forward strand.
TCATTCCCGGCCAGCGATCCGCCGGCCTTTACCCCCGAAAAGGAGTGAGCCGGTCGCTCCGGCCGGCTCGCTTGCGGTCAGGGTAGATAAGTCAGACCCAGGCTGATGATGATGCCGGTGACCACCAACTGGATCAGGCAGAAGCCCATGATGTCCTTGGCCTTGAGCCCGGCGATGGCGAGCACCGGCAACGCCCAGAACGGCTGGAGCAGATTGGTCCAGGCATCGCCCCAGGCCACCGCCATGGCGATGCGCGGCACTTCGGCGCCCAATGCCTGGGCCGCGGGCAGCATCACCGGGGCCTGGACCGCCCACTGGCCGCCACCGGAAGGCACGAACAGGTTGACCACCCCGGCGCTGATGAACGTCCAGAACGGCAGCGTGTCGGCGTTGGCGATCGACACGAAGCCCTGCGACAGCGTTTCGGCCAGTCCCGATTGCACCATGATCGCCATGATCCCGGCATAGAAGGGGAACTGGATGACGATACCCGCACCGCCCTTGATCGCCTCGTTGAGGCTGTCGAGCAGGCGGCGCGGCGTTCTGTGCAGGACGATCGCCAGGAACAGGAACAGGAAGTTGACGACGTTCAGGTTGAGGCCGCCCCCGCGCAGCAGGAAGTGGTCGAGCAGGAACAGCAGCCCGGGAATGCCCACCATCCAGGCCAGGCTGACGCTGTTCTCGAGATGCTCGGCAGGACGTGTGGCCAGGCCATTGCGCGATTTTTCATCGACCAGCATGTCGGTTTCGACGTAGACGCTGTCCTTGTCGTCGGGCAGCATCCAGCGGTTGACCAGCGGCACCACGATGAACAGCGCGAGGACGATCGCCAGGTTGAACAGCGAGAAGATCGTCTGCGAGGTCGCGATCACGCCGATGCGGTCGGCGGTGAAGTGGCCCTCGGTGGCGATCACCAGCGGGATCGAGCCGGCCAGCCCGCCGTGCCAGACGACGAACCCCGAGTAGGCGCTGGCGACCAGCAGGCGATAGTCGACGCGGATCTGGCGGGCCAGTTCCTTGGCGAACAGCGCCCCCACCACCAGCCCGAATCCCCAGTTGATCCAGCTCGCGGCGAGCGAGACCAGGGTGACCAGCAGGATCGCCCGGGCCGGAGTGCCGGCCTTGCCGGCGAGCCGCGCCAACTGGCGCTTGACCGGCGGGGAGCTGGCCAGCATGAAGCCGGTCACCAGCACCAGCAGCATCTGCATCGAGAAGGTCAGCAGGTCCCAGAAGCCGTCGCCCCAGAAACGCAGCACCGCCAGTGGCGTCTGACGCTCCACGCCGATCGCCGCGGCGGCGGCGACCAGGGTCAGCAGCAACACGAAGATGAAGGGGTCGGGCAGATAGCGTTCAACCAGCTTCACGGCCGGTCGTGACAGGTATTTGAGCATTGGGATCTCGCTTTGTTGTTGGCGGCGCCTCGCGTAAACCGATAACCCGCGGCGGCGTCTCCGGTCAACGCTACTTGTGGCCAACGGCCTCGGCCTGGGGGCTCCAGCGCGTGCGCCGGTAGCGCAGGTAGTAACCGCCCAGCGTCACCGAGCGCACCAGCGTGAAGAGCAGAAAGGCCAGCCATAGTCCATGGTTGCCGAGCCCCAGCGGGCCGGTCAGCAACCACCAGGCGGGTAGGTAGACGATAAGCCCGGCGAACACGCTGTTGCGCATCTCGCGGGTCGCCGTGGCGCCGATGAAGACGCCGTCGAGCAGGTAGCTCCAGACCGCCAGGGCCGGCATGAGGATCATCCACGGCAGGTAGTCGGCGGCCATCTCGCGGACCGCCGGTAGATCGGTGAGCAGGGCGATGAGCGCCGTGCCGCCGAACGCGAAGCAGAGCATGGCGGCGGCGGTGGTCAACAGCGAGAAGCGTGCCGCGGCGCCGACCGCCGCCGCGAATTCGGCCCAGTCGCGGCGACCGATGGCGCGTCCGGTCAATGCCTCGGCGGCATGCGCGAAGCCGTCGAGGCCGTGCGAGGTGAGCATGATGAACTGCAGCAGCACGGCATTGGCGGCGACCACCACGTCACCCTGGCTGGCGCCCTGGGCGGTGAAGAAGGCCAGCGCGAACAGCAGCCCGAGGGTGCGCAGGAACAGCTGACTATTGACCTGGAACAGCTCGCGGTAGGCGGCCAGCCGCCATAGCCGGTCGCGGTGGAACGCGCCGCCGAGCGCGGCGAGCTGGCGGCGCACCAGCCACAACCCCAGCGCCAGCGCCGTATAGTCGGCGATCACCGTGGCCCAGGCGACACCGTCGCTGGCCATGCCCAGGCCGACCACGAACAGCAGGTCGAGGACGATATTGACGCTATTGGTGAGCACCAGGATCGCCAACGTCACGCGACTGTTCTGCTGGCCCAGAAACCAGCCGAGAATCGCGTAGTTGGCGAGCACCGCCGGCGCCGACAGAAAGCGGATGACGGCATAGTCGTGGGCCACCGCGGTGGCCTCGTCGCTGCCGTCGAGCAGCCACAGGCCGAGGGCGGTCAGCGGTCGCGAGAAGGCGATCAGCAAGCCGCCGATGACCATCGCCATCACCAGGGCCTGGCCGAGCAGATTGCGCACCGCGGAGGCGTCGTCGCGGCCCTGTGCCTGCGAGGTCAGGCCGGTGGTGCCCATGCGCAGGAAGCCGAAGCCCCAATAGAGAAAGCTGAACAGCGTCGCGCCCAGCGTCACCCCGGCGAGGTAACGTGTTTCCGGCAGGTGGCCGACCACCGCGGTATCGACCAGGCCGAGCAGCGGTACGGTGATGTTGGACAGGATGATCGGCCAGGCCAGTGTCCAGACCCGCTGGGTCGCGGGATAAGCGGCGGGGTGTGCGGCAGACAAGCGAATTCCTTGGTCGGCGTTGGCGTCGTGAGGCGATGAAACGGATGCGCTACAGGATACGCCGACGACCCGCCCGGCGCGACGCGAACGTTCTGAAGGACAGCCCGGTCAGTCGGGTAGCTGGTAGGCGATGATCGAGTCGCCGGTCCGGGTGCCCAGCGAGCCGTGGCCACCGGCGACGACCAGCAGCGTCTGCTTGCCGCGGGAGTCGCTGTAGGTCATCGGCGTGGCCTGGCCGCCGGCAGGCAGGCGCGCCTTCCACAGCTCCTCGCCGCTGGTCACGTCGTAGCCGCGCACGTAGTAGTCCAGCGTGCCGCTGATGAAGGCCACGCCGCCGGCGGTCATCACCGGGCCGCCGAGGTCGGGCACGCCCATCTTGAACGGCAGCGGCAGGGGGGCCAGGTCGCGCACGGTGCCGTTGCGATGCTTCCAGACGATCTCGCCGCTTTTCAGGTCGGCGCCGGCGACGTAGCCCCACGGCGGTTGCTGGCAGGGCAGGCCGAGGGGCGACAGGAAAGGCTCGAGCGAGACCGCAAACGGTGCGCCGAAGTTCTCGTTGAGCCCGGGGCCGGGCGAGCCGTCGGAGACTTCCAGCGAGGTGGCGTCCTCGCGAGGGACGAGTGTCGAGACGAAGGCCAGGTACGACGGCGTGGTGAAGGCCACCTGGCGCTCGGGATCGACGGCGATGCCGCCCCAGTTGAAGACCCCGAAGTTGCCGGGATAGACCAGCGTGCCGCGGGTGGAGGGCGGCGTATAGCGACCCTGATAGTTGAGGCCGTGGAACATGATGCGACAGGCCAACTGATCGAACAGCGTGGCGCCCCACATCGCTTTGCCGCTCAATGCGGGAGGGTCGAACGACAGCTTGGAAACCGGCTGGGTCGGTGAGGCGACGTCGGGCAGCCGGCTGTTCTGAGGCACCTGACGCGCTTCGACCGGCAGCACCGGCTCGCCGGTTTCGCGATCGAGCACGTACAGCTCGCCCTGCTTGGTCGGCGCGACCAGCGCCGGCACGCGGCGGCCGCCGACATCCAGGTCGACCAGGCTGGGCTGGGCGGGAACGTCATAGTCCCACAGGTCGTGATGCACGGTCTGGAATACCCATTGGAGCTTGCCGCTGGCCAGGTCGAGCGCGACGATCGACGACGAGAAACGCTCGGTGGTGGAAGGGCGGTTGGCGCCCCACTGATCCGGTGACTCGTTACCCATCGGCAGGTAGAGCATGCCGAGCGCTTCATCGAGGCTGGCGGTCGACCACATATTGGGCGTGTTGGCGGTGTAGGCGGCGTCCGCGGCGATCGGCTCGGTCGCCTTGGGATCGCCCGGGTCCCAGTTCCACACCAGTTCGCCGCTGACGGCGTCATAGGCGCGGACTACCCCCGATGTGCTGTTTACCGAGACGTTGTCATTGATCGCCCCGCCGACGATCACCAGTCCCTCGCGTTGGCTGACCGCCGGTGCCGAGGTGGAATAGTAGAATCCCGATTTGATGTTCGGCATGTTGGCGGTGAGGTCGATGCGGCCATGCTCGCCGAAGCCGGGACACAACTGGCCGCTGTCGGCGTCGAGTGCCAACAGCTGGGCATCGGCGGTGGGCACGAACAGGCGGTGCTCGCATGACCCATTCGCCGCGGAGGCACCGGTGTCCGCCGGACTCGCGGCGTCCGCCGGCGGGGCGCTCGGCGCGTAATAGGAAACGCCTCGGCAGGTCTGGTGCTGGCGGTTTAGATTGAGCGCCGAGTTGGCGTCGAAGCGCCAGCGCTGCTCGCCGGTATCGGCATTCAGCGCAATGACGATATTGTGCGGTGTGCACAGGTAGAGCGTGTCGCCGACCTTGAGCGGCGTGACCTCGTAGGTAGTCTCGCCGGGATCGCTGGGGCCGCGCACGTCGCCGGTGTGATAGTGCCAGACCTCCTCCAGGCGGGCGACGTTGTCCGGGGTGATCTCGTCGAGCGGCGAATAGCGCTGGCCCAGGCCGGTACGCCCATAGGCATGCCACTCGCCGGGCGGCAGGGTGCCACTGTCGTTGGGGGTCGCGGCTGCCACGCCGGGTGGCAACTCGCCCTCGATCGCGTGCGGCGCGGTGAACAGCGAGATCAGCGCGACCAGCAGCGCGAGCGCCAGGGTCATCGTCAGCGGCATGCTAGAGCGTCGCCAGTCCTGGCCTGCAGCGGGTAGCTGAGCGTCGTCCTGCGGCGGGGCCGTCAATGAGCGGGCGACCCAGGGCGTCGCCAGCCATAGGCCGATTGCTACGATCAGGCTACAGCGCGGTACCAGCGCCCACCAGTCGAGGCCGGCTTCCCACAGCGCCCAGAGCAGGGTGACGATGACCAGTGCGGCGTACGTCCACAATCCCTGGCGACGGCGATTGACGAGCTGCCAGCCGCTGATCAGAAAACCCGCCCCGGCCAGCAGGAAATACCAGCTGCCGCCCACGGCGATAAGCCATACGCCGCCCATGCTCAGGGCGAGTCCGATCAGCAGTAACGCCCACCCCGAAACGATTGCCGCCATGGTCTCTCCCTGTGCGCCGGGCTTTCGGGACGCGAATCCTTGCTTAGTCCAAGCCTAGTCGGTTTGCGCGCCGCGACAAACGAGCCGTGACGCGGCGCGCACAGCTCGAAGAGGGCTTAAAACGGGGGCACGACGGCGCGGGGCCATCGACGGGCGAGGGTCAGGCGGCGCTGATCAGTTCGTACTTCTTCAGCAGTTGATCGCGGGTCTCGCTGCGCGTCGGGTCGAGCGGGATGCAGTCAACCGGGCATACCTGCTGGCACTGGGGCTCGTCGAAATGACCGACACACTCGGTGCACAGGTTGGGATCGATGACATAGATCTCTTCGCCGGCCGAGATGGCGTCGTTGGGGCACTCGGGTTCGCAGACGTCGCAGTTGATGCATTCGTCGGTGATCATCAGCGCCATGGTTCATATCCTCGCTGCGTAAAGAGGGATTATCACTGGCCTGGATTCCGCTCGGTTGAGCTCCGTCCGGCGGGGCCCTGGTCACAATGGAAGTGTTCGCGCAGCGCATCGGCGACGCGTGGGTGCACGAGTCCGCTGATATCGCCTCCCAGGCGCGCGATCTCTCGCACAATGGTGGCAGAAATATAGGAATTTTCGACCGCGGGGGTCAGAAACAGGCTTTCGATATGCGGAGCCTGGGCGCGGTTCATGTTGGCCAGTTGCAACTCGTACTCGAAGTCGGACACGGCGCGCAGCCCACGCAGTATGATGCGCGCGCCCTGCTGGTCGAGCAGCTCGGTGAGCAGGCAACTGAAGCCGGTGACCTCGACATTGTCGAGTTCGTCGACCACGTCGCGGGCCAGCGCCACGCGGGTATCGAGATCCAGCGTCGGGCGCTTGCCGGGGCTCGCCGCGACGGCGACCACCACCTTGTCGAAGATCCGCGCGGCGCGCTCGATCAGATCGAAATGACCGTTGGTGATGGGGTCGAACGTGCCGGGGTAGACAGCGATGTTCATGGGCGATCCTGTCGAAACGGGAGCGGTCGCGGACTGCGAAAAGCCCGGGCGCTTAGCGTAGTCGATGCCCGGTGGCGCGACAAACGCCGCCGGGCCCCATGAGTGCTCGCGGCGAGGCCGCGCAGTCACTCGTCGTCGAGACGTCCGTAGGGATTGTCCACGGCCAGCGAGACCGGCCGGGCATAGCCTGGAATATGGATGCCGTCGGCCTCGATGGTGAGTTCGGGGCCTTCCAGTACGCCTTCGCCGAAGCGGTAGATGACCGAGAACTCGCCGGCATCGGCACGCTGGACGTAGTCGGCGCTGGCGGCCAGCGTCGCCTCGCGGCGCTGCTTCCAGGCGTCGATCGCAGCCTGGCCGTGGCGCTGGGCCAGCAGGCGCTCGGTGACCGCCGGCGACAGCACCAGGCCGGTGGCGTTGTTGCCGCCGAAGCCCTTGGCGTTGATGAAGGCGGCGTCGGCCTGAAAGGCCAGCGGCTCGCGGAAAAGCCGCAACCGCTCGGCATGCACGTCGTCGGCGATGGCATCGAGGGTGGGGATCCCGGGGATCATGCCATAGGCGAAGCTGCCCAGCGCACTGGTCAGCTGGTCGCCCGCGGCGCTGCCCTGGGAGTGGCCGACGAACGCCTTGAGCCCGGCCACCGGCCAGTCCTCGATGCCGTTGGCGCGGGCCACGGCATCGAGAACATGCGATTCGGTGGTGCGATTCTTGGGCGTGCTGGTGGCGTGGGCATGGATGAAGCTCCTTTCGCGCACCGCACGCTCGCCGAGAATCTCGCGGGCCAGGCTCACCGCCTTGCCCAGGGTGACGTAGTTGCCGATGCCCGGCGCCGAGATCGAGCGCTTCCAGCCGTCGGCGTTGACGAACACGCCGGGGGCCGCGCCGAGGATCTGGGCGCCGGTCTCGAGCGCCAGGCTGTCGTCCATCAGCAGCACGAACTGGCTGGCCTCGGCGATGGTGAAGCCGCAGTTGCGGGCGAACGGCCGGCAGGCGCGCTGATAGTCGCTGTCGGTGAGCAGGCTCAGCGCATCGAGCGCCTTGAGGCTGTCGTCGTCGGCCAGCGCGCCCATGCTGCGAAAGCCCTCGATGATCTCGGGGGTGACCGGCGCGTCGCTGGTGCCGACCATTACCACCCGGCGCGCACCGCTACGGATGTCCTCGATACCCAGTCGCAGGTTGTACAGAAAGCTCGCGCAGGCACCCTGAATCGCCCCGGTGGCGCCGACGCTGCCCAGCACGTAGGCGTTGAGAAAGTCCGCCGGCATCTGACCGTAGCCCAGCGGCATCTGCTTGGAGGTGGCGCGATTGCCGGAGACGAAACTCTTGAGCAGCCCGCCCCAGCCGGGCTCGTCGAGCTGACCGATGGAGTTGCCGGCATAGACGGCGACCTGGTCGGGGTCGAGGCGATCGTGCAGCGCCTGCCAGTCCAGCCCACTCTGGCCCAGGCAATCGCTGGCGCCGAACACCGCCATCGACAGCCCGCGCGGATGGTGCACGCTGCGATACAGCCGGCCGGGCTCGAAGCCTTGAGGCAGCCGACCGGCGGCGCGCACTTGTGCCTGGCGGCGCTCCGGCAGCAATACGTCGAGCACCCCGGCCGGGACGCTGACCTCGACCTGCCGGCCGTCGACGTCGCGGACCTGCCAGGTCTCGGGCAGCGGATCGGGCAACTGGCGACGCCGCACCTGAAAGGTCAGCGGTCGCTCGAGATGCATCTGCGTCGGGCGGTTGGCGGGGATGCCGTCGGCGTTGAAGGCGGGATCCTCGTTGCGACGGATAAGGGTGTGATCGAGCACCTGCTGGCGTACATGGCTGGCCAGCTCGCCAGCGGCGATCGGCTCGCCGTGCATGTTCTGCCAGCTGCCATCCTGCTGACGGCTGATCAGCTGCATCATGGCGGCCAGGCCGATCAGGGTACGTTCCTGCTCCTCGACGGGCAGGGCATCGAGCACCGTGCGCCGAAACGCCTGGTGTCCGGAGGTCCTGCCGGCGGCATTGACACCGCCCATGCCGACAATCACCGGTAACTGTGACAAGCCGCGTCCCTCGTTGTGCTGTGAGTCTACGAGTCCTGTTGCTGTCTGGCCTCGCGCACCGCTAAGGGCGGTGGCGGGCCGGCAGAACGGCGGGGCATCTGGGTGCCCTGATGATCGAGTCTGGGGCGCGATGATAGCACCTGCCTCGCAGCCCCGTCATGCTGCCCGGGCCAAGTGATTAACCACTTCGGGGGCAAGCGCCGCGATCGACGATTAAACGCATGTTTGAAAAAAGCCGTGCTCCGGCTTATTCTGAAACGGCTGTTTGAGTCATACGAGTTTAAGTTGGTATTGGCGCGCCCGAGGGTGCGCCGTTTTTTTGCTAGACTAGCCGATCTTCGATTCGTTCCGCCGAGCGCGCCAGTCTGCCATGCATGCTTCTTCCCGATCCGTTACCAGCAATCAATCCGCTCCCCACGATGACCTGGCGCGTCGCGTCGCGCGCGCGCTGAATCATCCGCTGCGCAAACCGATCGCCGAGCACACCCGCCGGGCCTTCGCCGAGGCCGAGCGCTGGCTGGCAAGTCAGTCGCGCCCGCTGGTGCTCGATGCCGGTTGCGGGGTGGGGCTGTCGACCCGCCAGTTGGCCGGCATCCACGCCGAGCATGCGGTGATCGGCATCGACCGCAGCGCCGACCGCCTGGGGCGCGATCACGGCCCGCTGCCCGACAACGCGCTGCTGGTACGCGCCGATCTGGTCGATTTCTGGCGTCTGGCGCTGGCCGCCGGCTGGCAGCCGGCGCATCACTACCTGCTGTATCCCAACCCCTATCCCAAGGCGGCGCATCTCAAGCTGCGCTGGCACGGCCATCCGGTGTTTCCGGCGTTGCTGGCGCTGGGCGGGCGGCTCGAGGTGCGTTCCAACTGGCGGCTGTATCTCGACGAGTTCGCACTAGCCACGCATCAGGTCAGCGGCCAGCGGCCCACGGTCGTCGAGCACGCCCCGCAGGGAGCCTTTCTGACTCACTTCGAGCGCAAGTACGTCGCCAGCGGCCAGGCGATATGGCGGCTCGACGTAACGCTGCCCTATGCACCCGGCTTGGTTCCCCAGCCGCTGCCCATGACTCCTAGCGAGACAGCCGCGCGCTGAGTTCGTTTTCCAGCCAGCGGGCGATCGGCCCCTGCCCGGCGGCGCGGCGGCGCACCAGTTCCACGCCGACGCTGGCCGGCTCGGGCAACTCGCTGATCGCTAGCCGGCTGACCAGCGAGCGATACATCGGGTAGGCGGCGATGTGTTCGGGCACCAGCGCCCAGCCGATGCCCTGGCTGACCAGCTCGGCGATCGCGTAGTAGCTGTTGAGTTGCCAGACTCGTGGCGACAGCCGCGCCAGGCGGTGGCCCCCGAGCGGAGCGCCGCCCAGCGGATTGCCGCCCAGCGCCGAGGCGACCACCAGCTGGCGATGGCGGCTGAGCGTCGACAGGCGCACCTCGCGCTCCCCGGCCAGCGGATGAGCGGCGGCGACGATGGCGGTCTGCGACAGACGCGCGATCTGACGCACGCTGAGCGTCTCGGGCAGCGTCGGCTGGCTGAACAGCACGCCCAGGTCGGCGGTGCCGTCGGCGACCCAACTGGGAATGTCGTCCTGCGCGCCATTGAGCAGCGACAGCTCCAGCGCCGGCCAACGCTCGGCGAGCACCGTCAGCGCCTCCATCAGCGGCGGATAGGGCAGCGCTTCGTCGACGGCCAGGGTCAGCCGCGATTCCTCGCCGCTCGCCAGGGCGCTGGCGCGGGCGGCGAGCTGATCGCACTGGCGCAGAATCTCGCGCGCCTCGAGCACCACCGCCTCGCCCTCGGCGGTGAGCACCGGCGTGCGTCGTCGGCGGTCGAACAGCGTCAGGCCGAGATCGAGCTCGAGATGGGCGATCGCCGTGCTGACGGCCGACTGCGCCTTGCCCAGGCGGCGCGCGGCGGCCGAGAACGAGCCGCTGTCGGCCGCCGCCAACAGGCAGCCGAGCTGGTCGAGATTCCATTGCATGATCTATCTGCTTTTCTGATAGTTGTTAACTCGTATCCATCAAGATACTGCCTAGAATGCCTGACGACCATGACATCATGCGAGGGAGGCGGCGATGCGTAGCTGGAGAGAGCGCTTGGCGCATACCACGCTGTTCGAGGCCGGCGGGCTGGTGCTGGTGACGCCGGTGGCAAGTTGGCTGACCGGTCACGACATCGGCCGGTTGGGGCTGCTGACCGTGTCCCTGGCGACCTTCGCCATGCTCTGGAATCTGGTCTGGAACCGGCTGTTCGATCATTGGGTGCCGACGCGCCGGCGCAGCCTGGCGCAACGCGTCGCCCAGGCGCTGGGCTTCGAACTCGGCCTGCTGGTCATGACCCTGCCGGGCGTCGCCTGGTGGCTGGGAATCGGCGTGGTCGAGGCCTTCTGGCTCGACCTGGGATTCATGCTGTTCTTCCTAGTCTACGCGCTGGTCTTCAACAGCGTCTTCGATGGCATCATGCAGCGCCGCTTGGCAAGGAGGAGTGTCTGATGGCCTACGTCTACTTGTGTCTGGCGATCGTCGCCGAAGTGTTGGGCACCAGCGCGCTCAAGGCTTCGCAGGAATTCAGCCGGCTGTGGCCGAGCGTGGGGGTGGTGATCGGCTACGGCCTGGCATTCTACTGGCTGACGCTGGTGCTGCGCACCTTGCCGGTGGGCATCGCCTACGCCGTGTGGGCGGGGCTGGGCATCGTGCTGGTGACGCTGATCGGGGTGCTGTGGTTCGGCGAGCGGCTCGACTGGCCGGCGGTCGCGGGCCTGGCGATGATCATCGGCGGCGTGACGGTGATCCAACTGTTCTCGAGCGTCTCGACGCACTGAACATGGCGCGACGGTCTTCGGCTAGCCTCGGTGGCCTGCTAGGCTAGGGAGCTTTCGCCAACCGAGGGTCTCCCATGCTTCGCCCGCTCGCCGCCGTGCTGCTGTCGCTGATCTTGCTGGGCGCCGCCACGCCCGGCCTGGCCGCCGGTTTCGATTATGTCTCCAGACTCGCCGATAGCGGCTTTCGCATCAGCGCCAAGGCGCAGCTGCTCGACAGCGGCGCGGTGCTCGGCGAGATCGCTCCACAACGTCAGCTCTCGCCGGCCTCGGTCTCCAAGCTGTATATCGCCGCTGCCGCGCTGGATCGCTGGGGACCGCAGCACCGCTTCACCACGCGTCTGGTCTCGACCGGCGCGATCGATGCGCAAGGTGTCCTGCATGGCGATCTGGTCTTCGAGGGCGGCGGCGACCCGGCGCTCACCTCCGAGGATCTGTGGCGGCTGATCCAGCGCCTGCGCCTGCAGGGTGTGAGCGCGGTCGATGGACAACTGGTGATCAGCCAGTGGCGCTTCGGCCCGGTCGAGTGCCTGACCACCGACCGCTGTCAAACCCAGACGCGGACCGATAACGCCTACAGCGCGCTGCTCTCCTCGGCGGCGGTGAATTACGGCAGCTGGTGTCTCAACGTGCTGCCCGGCAGCCGTCAGGGCGAATCGGCACGTATCCTGAGCTGCGATACCGTCGAGCCCACCACCCGCATCGACAATAACGTGACCACCGTGGCCCGCGGCGGCGACACCCGGCTGGCCGCCGAGCGCATTACCGACGCTCAGGGCGACGTGCTGGCGATCCATGGCCAGATCGCCATGCAAAGCTACCCACGGGCGATTTATCGCGCCAGTTCCGACCCCGCCAGCCAGACCGCCCAGACGCTGATGGCGATGCTCGAGCGGACCGGCATAGCGGTCAGCGGCGGCCGTGCGACCAGCCACACCCAACCGCCCGACAGCGCCCGGCAGCTCGCCGCGGTGGATGGCAAGCCGCTGCAGGAGCTGCTGCTGCGCACGCTCAACTATTCCAACAATTTCATGGCCGACACCCTCAGCCTGAACCTGGCCGACACCCCGCGGGCGACCCTGGCCGAGGGCGGCGCGGCCATCGAGTCGTTCGTCGCGGGCGTGCCCGGCCATGGACCGGTAACCCTGCTCAGCGGCAGCGGCCTGACCACCGAGAACCGCACCTCGGCCCAGGGCGTCAATGCCTTGCTCGAGGCGATGTACCAGCGCCCGGCGCTGTTTCCGACCTTCGTCGCCGGGCTCCAGTTGCCGGTAAACGGTCCGATGCGCTTCATTCGTCGCGGCGACCCGCTGTTCCAAAGCCACGTCATGCTCAAGACCGGGACACTCAACCAGCCCTATTCGGTACGCTCGATCGGTGGTTACTTCCGCACCCTGGAGGGGCGCTGGGGGTCGTTCAGCGTGCTGGTCAACGGCACCTCGCAGACGCCGTACCTGTCTTGGTCGCAGGTCCTCGATCCGCTCTCCAAGGACCTGGCGGCGATGATCCGCGCCTACTGAGGGGCGGCCCGCGAGCCACGACCGCTCAATGTCGGGTGCCCCGGGGCCGCGCCAGCAGGTCGAAATCGTCGGCCAGCGTCTTGAGTCCGGTACCAAGCGCCTCGCCGTCCATCGGCAGGCCGTGGCCGGTCATCGCCACGCTGGGATCAAGTGCCGCCAGGCGTCTGACCGAGTCGCGCGCGGCATCCCAGTCGGCGGTGAAGTAGCGCGGCGGGCCGTTGAGTTCCTGATGCTGGGTCAGCACCTCGTAGAGCTCGTCCTGGCGCACGGTGACGAAGGCATCGCCGACGATCATCGCGCGATCCGCCTCGCGAAAGAACGACACATGCCCCGGGGTATGCCCGGGCGTGTGGATCCAGCGCCAGCCGGGCATGGCGGGGACGCTGCCATCCTCGGGTAGCGTCTCGATGCGTGGCCGCAGCTCGATGGGCTGGCTGGGAAAGAACCGCGACAGCCGCGCGACCAGGCCGCCTTCCACCTGGGGCTCGGGATAGGGATAGTGTCGCTCGCCGGTGAGGAACGGCATCTCCTCGCGATGCGCGTAGACCGGCACGTCCCAGTGCTCGGCCAGTTCCACGGCGGAGCCGACGTGATCGAAGTGACCGTGGGTCAGGATGATCGCCCGCGGCCGGGCCTGCTTGCCGTAGCGCGTCTCGGCGGCCCGGACGATCTGCTTTTGCGAATCGGGCATGCCGGCGTCGATCAGCACCCAATCGTGGGGATTGTCGGCCCTGCCGACGAAGTACACGTTGACGATCTGTACGATGAGCCCTTCGACATCCGCGACGGGTTCGAAGCAGGTCCCGCTTTTCAGCGATGTCAGCGGCATGTGCTGGTTGTGCAATGGATTGTGTGGCATGACGATCTCCCTGGCTGTTTGCCCTGTATCCACCGAACCACCGTGGGCGGCGGACACGTCGTCCGAATGAGGCGGAGCGCTCCATGTGCTCCGTGGCAGAGTCCTTGTCCTGCAGCTTAGACGCTGGCTCGGTCGTGCCCAAGCGGAGCGGGGTTGGCCACGCGGCCCGGCGAGTGACGTAGAATGAGGACATGCCGTACTACCGCGCCGTCGCCACGACCAAGGAAGCACCATGACGCAGATGCACTGGGAGCGACTGCTCGACCCGCAGCGCCTCAACGACAAGCCGCGTGCCGCACGCGGCGAGATCGGCCGCAGCCCGTTCCACAAGGATCACGATCGCATCGTCTTCGCCGGCTCGTTCCGGCGCCTCGGACGCAAGACCCAGGTGCATCCGTTGACCGACAACGATCATATCCACACCCGCCTGACCCATTCGCTGGAGGTCGGCTGCGTGGGTCGTTCGCTGGGCATGATCGTCGGCGAGAAGCTGGCTCACCGTCTGCCGGACTGGATCACCCCGGCCGACCTGGGGGTGATCATTCAGGCCGCCTGCCTGGGCCACGACATCGGCAACCCGCCGTTCGGCCATGCCGGGGAATACGCCATCCGCGACTGGTTCAAGCGCGCCGAGAGCGACGGCAGCGGCCTGCTAGAGGGGCTCTCGGAGACCGAACGCGAAGACCTTCTGACCTACGAAGGCAACGCCCAGGGTTTTCGCATCGTCACCCAGATCGAGTACAACCAGTTCCGGGGCGGCATGCGTCTGACCGCGGCGACGCTGGGCACGCTGCTCAAGTATCCCTGGACGGTCGAGCATGGCGGCCGCGCCGGCAAGTTCGGCGCCTACCAGTCGGAAAGGGCGCAGCTCGCCGAGGTCGCCGAGCGCCTGGGCCTCAAGCAGCGCGACGACTGGGCCTGGTGTCGCCATCCGCTGGCCTACCTGGTCGAAGCCGCCGACGATATCTGCTATGCGCTGCTCGACCTCGAGGACGGCCTGGAGATGGGCATCCTGCGCTTCGACGAAGTCGCCGGCGTACTGATCCAGATCGCCGGTGGCGAGCCGGCCGAATATCCCCAGATGCGCGCTGCCGGGGCCTCGCAGCGTCGTTGCATCGCCGCCTTGCGCGGGGCGGCGATGGAGCGCGCGGTCAACGATGTGGGTGAGGTATTCGTCCAGCATGAGCAGGAATTGCTAAACGGTGCGCTGCAGGACGATCTGCTCGAGCTCTGTCACCCGGATCTGGGATGGGGGGTCAAGTCGGCCAAGCAACTGGCGCGCGAGCGGATCTTCCAGAACGAGCGCAAGGCCAAGCTGGAGATCGGCGCCTATACCACGCTGGGCATCCTGCTCGAGGCGTTCATCGGCGCCGCCCACGAACTCCATCATCAGGGCCGCTCGACCTTCAAGCATCAGCGCGTACTGGCATTGATCGGCGAGAACACGCCGAAGCCCACCTGGACGCTCTACGATAGCTATCGCCGGATGCTCGACTTCATCGGCGGCATGACCGATCACTACGCCGTGGACCTGGCCCAGGAGATGGGCGGGCGGCTAAAGGGCGACTGACGGCTCGAGCGCGAAAGGGCGTTTAACTCGAAATATCCGTCGCAACGTCAGGCATAAAAAAACCAGGCCCGCCTAGGCGGGCCTGGTCGCTCGAACCTTTCGGTTCGGAGCTCGACTAACCGGAGATTATCCGAAGTTAGACGGGCTTGATGTTCGCGGCTTGCAGGCCTTTCTTGCCCTGAGTCACGTCAAA
Organism: Halomonas sp. HP20-15; assembly: GCF_033446685.1. Classification (NCBI taxonomy): domain Bacteria; kingdom Pseudomonadati; phylum Pseudomonadota; class Gammaproteobacteria; order Oceanospirillales; family Halomonadaceae; genus Halomonas; species Halomonas sp. HP20-15. The sequence continues at coordinate 27,869 of NZ_JAWQLY010000014.1, forward strand.
AGAAACCTCTTGACCGTCCTGCAGAGACTTGAAGCCTTCGGCCTGAATTTCCGAGAAGTGGGCAAACAGATCGTCGCCGCCGTCAGCGGGAGAGATGAAGCCGAAGCCTTTGCTGTCGTTGAACCACTTGACTGTGCCAGTTGCCATGTTAACTATCCTTGCGCGCTAGGCGCCTTGTGCGATTTGCCGGGTGATACCCCGAGTTACAGTGGGTAAAACAAAGGAGATATACCAGGCTACCGAAGGACTCGATTACAACTGACTATATGCAACTTGCTAACCTACTGACCTCAATGTCTCACACTTCGAGGCTCGGCGTCAATCCGCGCACCGCCGAACGCGGCTTGGCGACGCACCTGAAAGGGCTACTGGCATGCACATCGGCGAGACGACCATGAGCCACTCCGGCCGTCGGCCAGCGACGGGCGCGAGACGTATCGGCGCGCTGTTGCTAGGATTGTTGCTTGGCCTGTCGATCTTGGCATCGGCCGGGGCGCAGCCGGCCCTCGATGGCGAGGGCTTCGATCATTACACGCTGGCGCTGACCTGGCACCCCGGCTTCTGCGAGTCGCGCCGCGATCCGCCCCGCGAGTGCCGCGAGCCGCGCCTGCGCGGGTCGGCCGACGATGGCTTCGTGCTGCATGGCTTGTGGCCGTCGTTACCCGAGCGATTCGCCGAGGATGGGGTAACGCCCAGGCGCTGGTGGGCCGAGGGTTGTTTTCTCGAGCAGCCGCGTGCCCGGGGCAGCTTCTGTCGCGCGCACCGGCCCTTCAAGCTGCCCGAGGCGCTCGCCGGTGCGCTCGACGCGGCCATGCCCGGCCGCGCGAGCTGTCTCGATCGCTACCAATACGCCAAGCACGCCGCCTGTCTGAACCTGCCCGCCGAGGCCTATTTCGCCACCGCCGTGGATCTCGTCGCGGCGATCAACGCCAGCGCCTTCGGCGATTTCGTGGTGATCAACCAGGGTGGCTCCGTGGCCCGCAACGCGCTGATTGCGGCCTTCGAGGCGGCTTTCGGGGAGGCTACCGGCCGCGCCCTGCAACTGGTCTGCAGCGGGCGCGGCAACCGGCTGTTGAGCGAGGTGCGCATCGGCATCGCGGCCGACGCGTTGGCCTCGTTTCCCGCTTCGTCGAGCCTGGTACCGCTGCGGCGCGGGCGCTGCGCCTCGCGGATACATATCGCCCGCCTCGCAGCCGCCCAGCCGGCAAACGAGCGTAGCCTGCAAACAAGGCCGGGAACGTGAGCGTTCGCTTGCGCTAGATCGAGGCGCGTTCGCGGCGGCGATCGTCGAGCAGCGCGGCGCGCCGGGTCAGTGCACGGGCCACGTCGTCGTGCTCGGCATCACTGAACTCGCCGAGACGCGCCTCGGCGAGCAGCTTGGCCAGCTCCTCGCCGCTGACCACCAGCAGGTCGTCCGGCGCCTCGCCGCTATCGATCCGCCAGCCGGGCAGAACCAGCACGCCGCGCACCGGTACGTCCACTCCGCACTCCCGCGCCAGCCAGTGGCGCATCCAGCCCGCCGCCTGGCGGGTCTTGCGTAGCGGTTCACGCTCGCTCCAGCCGGGAAAGCGCAGGCGCTGGCCCTCCACGGCCACCTGGTCCTGAGGCCGGCCGGCGGCGTCCAGCGGATGCGTCCGCGCGCGGGTCTCCACGACGAACACGCCATAGGGCGTCAGCGCCACATGGTCGATGGTGAAGGTGTCGCTGGGAATGTCGTGAAACACGAAAAACGGGTGATCCTCGGGGCGGATCAGGCGCTCGAGTTCCTGGCCCACCGCCAGTTCGCAGGCCAGCCCCAGCTTGAGCCGGCGAATGCGCTGGAAATCGCGCATCAGCAAGAAGCAGAACAGCAGCACCAGCGCCGAGCAGAGCAGCCCGTAGAGCGCCCATTCGAACCAGATTTGCTCGTCGGCGAAGAGCATGCGGCCCATGCCGAAGGTCAGCGGCGCTAGGATCACGATCGGTCCCAGCGCGCCGTTCAAAAACAGGCTGGTGAAGGCGCGATCGAGGCGATCGCGCAGCGCCTGGCCGGGCTCGCGCAGGGGATGGGCGTCGAACGGCGAATGGACACGGGCGTCGTGCAGGTTGCGTAGCGCCACCACGATGCTGGCGGTGGCGCCGAGCGGCGCCAGGAAGATCAGCGGTAACAGGTATTCCAGCCAGGCCATCTCATTCATCCTTGCCGCGATGGTGCGAACGAAGCGCTCATTCTAGAATCTGTTGGCGTTTCCGCGCGAGCCGCATTGTTGCCAAAGGGCGCGGTTCAAGCCGAGCGGGTGATCGGCGTGTAGGCGACCACCCGATTGCGCCCTTGGGTCTTGGCGCTGTAGAGCGCCTGGTCGGCGTGGCGCAGCCAGTCGTGATAGTCGTTCATGGCGTCGGCCGATTCGGCCAGCCCGATGCTCAACGTGCAGGGCAGCAGGGCGTCGCCCTGGACCTCGGGGCGCGGAAAGCGCTCGCGCAGCGTGTCGAGCAATGGCAACGCCTGGTCGATGGGCGTGCCGGGCAGTATCACGCCGAACTCCTCGCCGCCGTAACGACCGACCAGGGCCTGATCGCCCAGGGCCTCGCGCAGGAAAGCCGAGGCGCGGCGCAGGGTCTGGTCACCCATGGCATGGCCGAAGGTGTCGTTGATCTGCTTGAAATGATCGAGATCGATGAGCGCCAGGGTGGTCGGGCGATATTCCTCGGCGAAGTGACGCTCGGCCAGCGTTTCCCAGTGGCGGCGGTTGTACAGCCCGGTGAGGCCGTCGGTACGGCTGAGCCGGGTCAGCAGGCGTTTCTGCTCGACCAGCGTCTTGGCCTGGCGGTAGACGATCTGGCCGATCGTCAGCGGGTAGACGATCAGCAGCGGCAGGCAGGCGAGCAACACCAATGGTGCGGGCACCAGCGTGAAGGCCGGCACGTCGAGGACCAGCCAGCCGAGGGCCGCGCCGGCGCACAGCGCGATGAGTCCGCGCGCGAGCATGCGCAGCCCGCCGACGGCGATGTTATTGAAGCACAGCAGCGTGGCGAAAACCGCACACGGAAGTACGCTGAATCCCATCGCCGCGGCCCAGACGCCCCCGAGCAGGGTATCCAGCAGTAGCAGGCGGCGCTCGTGGCTGTGCGGTTCGCGGCTGCGCGCGGTCCACCAGCGGGCGATGTGCGGCCAGGCCAGGCCATTGAGCGCCAGGAGCAACCACAGTGGCCAGCCGGCGCCGGTTTCATGGAGCGTCGCGGCGACGCACAGCGACCCCAGCCCCAGGCCGATGATGCGAGGCAGATAGGCGCGCCGGGAGAGAGCGAGGCGCGGGTCGCGGCGGGGTGTGGCGGCGTCGTCAGACATGCGGCGTTACGGTCCTGATACTGGCCACCCGGGCCGGGTGTATGAGACGTTTTACCTTGACGCAAAACCCGACTGGCGGCTAGTGGAAAGTTGCATGACGACGATCAACGATATGCGCCCGGCGCCGGGCTCCTGGCCCGCCCCGGGGGAGCCTGGCGGCGCCGCGCCGCAGGACCCGCTCCAGGCACTGCAGGCGTTCGTCGAACGCTATCCGCGGTTGATGGTGCTGACCGGTGCCGGGGTCAGCACCGAATGCGGCATTCCCGATTACCGGGATGCAAAGGGCGCCTGGAAGCGTTCACCGCCGGTCCAGCATCAGGCCTTCATGGCCAGCGCGGCGACCCGCCAGCGCTACTGGGCGCGTAGCCTGATCGGCTTTCGCGCCATCGAGGGCGCCCGCCCGGGGCCGGCGCACCGCGCCCTGGCGCGGCTCGAGGCGCTCGGCCACGTCACCGCGCTGGTCACCCAGAACGTCGACGGGCTGCACCAGCGCGCCGGCTCCCGGCGCGTCATCGACCTCCACGGGCGTGCCGAGCTCGTGCGCTGCATGGGCTGTGGCGCCAGCCGCATGCGCTACGCGCTGCATCAGGAACTGGCGGCCCGCAACCCCGACTGGCTGGCGCTGGACGCGGCGGTCGGCCCGGATGGCGACGCCGACCTCGACGGCCTGGACTTCTCGCGTTTCCAAGTGCTCGACTGCACGCGCTGTGGCGACGGTATCTGGAAGCCCGACGTGGTGTTCTTCGGCGACAACGTGCCGCGCACGCGGGTCGATGCCGCCTTCGCGGCGCTGGCCGAGGCCGACGCGTTGCTGGTCGCCGGTTCGTCGCTGATGGTCTATTCGGGATTTCGTTTCGCCCGCCAGGCGGCCCGCGACGGCAAACCGATCGTCTGTGTCAATCGTGGCCATACCCGCGGCGATCCGCTCTATGCCCTCAAGCTCGACGCGCCGGTGGGCGAGACCCTGACGGCACTGGCCGAGGCGCTGAGCTGAGCCTGCACCGGCGTGTATAAAGTTTTCCCTTCGGCGGCCGTTATCGTCTATTCGACCGGCCCCAGATGCCGGCTGATTACCCGATAAGGCAGGGAAGGGAACATCATGCAGCTCGTCAGCAAGATTCTCATCGCCGCGGCGCTGGCCGCCGTTTCCGCTCCGGCAGCCGCTGCGGGTCAGTGGTCGCTGGGCGCCGGCGTCGGTACCACCGGTTACGAAGGCAGCGTCAGCTACCGCTTTCACGACAATTTCGCGCTTACCGGCAGCTATAGCGGCTTCACCTACGACGACATCGACTACGAGAGCGACGACGCCGACTATAGCGGCGACTTCGATATCGACGTCTACGGCCTGAGCGTCGACTACTTCCCGTTCGCCGGGCGCTTCTATCTCTCGGCGGGGGCGGTGCGTCCGGATATCGCCATGCAGGTGGTCGGCAAACCCAAGTCGGGTACCTCCTACGAGTTCAATGGTGAGGAATATACCGCCCAAGAAGTGGGCACGCTCGAAGGCCGCGTCAGTCTCGGCGATTCCGTGCAGCCCTACCTGGGGCTGGGCTGGCGCGGCAGCCACCAGCCGGGCCTGGGGGTGTTCGCCCGTCTCGGGGTGTTCCTGACCGATGCCGAGGTCGATCTGCGTGCTTCCAACGAAAACGTTAACCAGGGGCTGGCTCAGGATATCCAGCAGGAAGAGGACGATCTGCAGGACGACGTCGACGAGTTCGGCGTCTATCCGGTGGCCATGGTGGGGCTCGAGTACACCTTCTGAGGCTGCGCAGCCGCGCTAGCCAACGCAAAAAAGCCCGGACCAGCCCGGGCTTTTCGTGGTTCGCCTCGCGGCGAATGCTTCAGCGTGTCGGCGGCGCCATGAATTCGGGGCCCACCGGGTCGCTGACGTGCTCGGCGAGGAGCCGGTCGATCTCGCTCAGGTCGTCGGCACTGAGCTTCCAGCCGTCGATGGCCGCGAGCGGCTCCATCTGGTCGGGGCGCCGGCCGCCCCACAGCGCGATGCCGTTGGCATGGCTGTCGATCAGCCAGCGCACGGCGAGTTCCAGCACGTGCTTGCCGTGGCGCTCCCGGGCGAAGCGCTCGAGCGCATCCACCGCGGCCAGGTACTGCGCGTAGCGCGGCTGCTGGAACTTGGGGTCCTTGTTGCGCAGGTCGTCGCCTTCAAATTGCGTGTCGCGCCGCATCTTGCCGCTGAGCAGGCCGCGGCACAGCGCGCCGTAGGTCAGCATGGTCAGCCCTTCGCGCTCGGCGTAGGGGACGATGTCGCGTTCGGCGTCGCGCTCGAACAGGTTGAGCGGCGGTTGCACGCTGTGCAGCGGGGCGACCTCGCCGAAGGCCTGGCACTGCTCGACGGAGAAGTTGCTGACGCCGATGGCGCGGATCTTGCCGTCGCGGTAAAGCCGCTGCATGGCGCTGGCGGTCTCCTCCATCGGCACTCGAGGGTCGGGCCAATGGATCTGGTAGAGATCGATCGCCTCGGTGCCCAGCCGGCGCAGCGAGTCCTCGACTTCCCGTTCGATGCGCGGCGCGCTGGCGTTGCGCACCAGGGCGGGGATGCCTTCGCCCCACTCGAGGCCGGCCTTGCTGGCGATCACCAGCTCGTCGCGCCGGCCGTACTCGGCGAGCGCCTTGCCGACGACCTCCTCGGAGTGGCCGAAACCGTAGGCCGGGGCGGTGTCGATCAGCGTCACACCCCGCTCCAGCGCGGCATGAATGGTGCGGATCGCCTGGGCATCGTCGCTGCCGCCCCACATTCTGCCGCCGATCGCCCAGGTGCCGAGGCCGATGCGCGAGGCGGACAGGCCGCTATCGCCGATCTTGAGGGTTTCCATTGGAACGCTCCCTGTTGCCGTGGATGGTTGGACACCTAGGCTGGTCGGTTCCGGCCGCCTTGGCAAGCCGCTGGCGCTTGCCGGATCAGCGCAGGCTGGCGGCGACCGGCTCGACGCGAACCTCGACGGGCACTTTGCCAGAGCCCGCCGCGGTGTCGTCGGTGAGTACCGCAACCGGCTCGGGCGAGGCGTAGAGCAGCCGGCCGTCGGCGCGGATCTCGGCGCGCAGCACGTAATCGCGACCTGCGGTGACGGCATTGGCGTCATAGCGCAGCACCACGGGGATCGGCCCGCGGCTCAGGCGCGTGTAATTGCCCTCGGCGATCACGCCGCCGCTTGCCGAGCCTTCGCGCAGGGTGACGTTGAGTTCGGCGTTGCGCGGCAGTTCGAGCGGGGTACCGGCGATGATGCGAGCCTCGAGGCTGGCGAAGCGCGGAGTCAGCGCACAGGCGCCGAGGGCGAGCAGAACGAGCAGCGCCAAGGCCAGTCGCAGCGGCTGTGGCAGGCCGGGGTGGCGGGTCATAACGGCTCCTGATGCAGTGGGTGAATGAAGAAACTCAGCCGCTCAGCCTCCGGCCAGCTTGACCGTATAGCCCCGGGACTCGAGCTCGGCCTTGAGCACCTGGCGATGATCGCCCTGGATCTCGATGACGCCCTCCTTGACGGCGCCGCCGGTACCGCAGCGCTTCTTGAGCGTCTTGGCCAGCGCCTTGAGCTCGTCGTGGACGAGCGGCACGCCGTGCACCGTGGTCACGCCCTTGCCCTTGCGGCCGCTGGTCTCGCGACGAATGCGCACCACCCCGTCGAGCGCGGCGATGCGTTCGGCCTCGGCGTGATCGGCGCACTGACAGTCGGCGAGCGGGTGGCGGCATGCGGGGCAGGTCTCGCCATGTTCGGTCGAATAGACGAGCCCGCGCAGCTGATCCTGAAGGGATGCCATCAAGCGGCTCCTGTCGAATGGCACATGGAGTCCCGATGATAGCGCAGCACGACGCCGGCGACGATGGCCGGCACGGAGAGCGCAGTGACCGCCGCCGGGCGGCGTCAGCGGGCGGCGGCGACCGGCATGTAGTGGCTGACGGTTTCGGCGAGGCGGGCGAGGATGCCGGGCAGTTGGCCCATGTCGGTCATCGAGATCGCCCCGTCGGGGGTCTGCTCCTCGGCGGGGAAGCGATTGATGTGCACCACGCGCATGCCGGCGGCGAGCCCGGCGGCGACGCCCACCGCGGCGTCATCGATCACCACGCACTGCTCGGGCGTGAAGCCCATGCTGCGGGCGGCGTGCAGGAATAGCCCGGGGTCGGGCTTCCAGCATTGCAGCGTGTAGCCGCTATACAGGCGTTCGTCGAAGTAGCGGCGCAGGCCGGTGCTGTCGAGGGCGTTGCGGATCTTGTGCTCGGGACCGTTCGAGGCCACGCAGCGGGGAAGTTCGGACAGGGCATCGAGGGTTTCGCGAACGCGCGGGATGGGCTGAAGCTCGCGGGCCATGCGCAGGGCCATGGTCTTGCGCATCTCGGCCTCGGCGGCGCTGCGCACCGTAGCGTCGAGCGCACCGTGGCGGCGTTCCAGCTCGGCGACGATAGTCATGAAGCGTACACCGCGAAACTCTTCCATGTATTGTCGTGCGGCGAAGGGCAGGCCGACGCGATTCAGCGTATCGGCCATCACTTCCGCCAGTAGCGGTTCGCTGTCCACCAGGGTGCCATCGCAGTCGAAAAGCAGACAGAAGGGTTGGGACATTGGTCGTGTCTCTTGCGGCTAGCCTCGATAGAGCGGGCTCATACTCTTCGTTATCGGCAAGGCCGGCACGCGGTTGAGGGTGAATTGCCTTTATTTAACGAACACTGTTTTTTATCACTCTAGCGTAACCTGGCGGATTTGTCGCCCGGATCGCGAGGATCCGGGCGCACGATTGCAAACCTAGACGAAGTCCGGCGTCAGCCAGCGCGGGATGGCCAGCACCAGTTGCGGGAAGAAGATCAACAGCACGATGACGGCCAGCATGACCGCCAGGTAGAGCAGCGTCGTGCCCAGCGCCTTGAGCAGCGGAATGCCGCCGATTTTCGCCGAGATCATCAGGCACAGTCCATAGGGCGGCGTGATCAGCCCAAGCCCCAGGGCCATCACACCGATCACCCCGAACTGCACCGGGTGCACGCCGGCCTGCATCGCCAGCGGCTGGAAGATCGGCGCCAGGATCGCCATCGCCGGCAGCGAGTCCATGAAGGTGCCGATGATCAGCATCACCACCGCCATGGTGATCAGCAAGGTGGTCGGGTCGCTGATGGTGACGCCGGTCATCAGCTTGGGCGGAATCTGGTAGAAGCTGATCAGGTAACCGAAGATCGCCGCGCCGACCAGACTGAACAGCGACAGCGAGCACAGCCGCACGGTGCTGGTCGAGGCCTCGAGCACGTGCTGGAGGGTCAGCTCGCGGTAGACGAAGAACCCCAGCGCCATGGCGTAGAGCACGGCGATCACCGCAGCCTCGGTGGGCGTGACCAGGCCCAGGGTGATGCCGCCGATGATGACGATGGGAATCCCCGCCGCCAGCAGGCCATCCTTGCCCGAGCTCATCAGCTCGGTGAATTTCGCGCGCCGGCGTACCGGCACGTCGTAGCGGCGCACGTAGAGCAGGTTGAGCAACAGCTGGGCGATGCCGATCATCACCCCGGGCAGTATGCCGCCGAGGAACAGCCCGGCGATTGAGGTGTTGGTCAGCGCGCCCCACACGATCATGTTGATCGACGGCGGAATGATGATGCCCATCACCGACGAGGCGGCGGTGACGGCCACCGCGAAATGCGTCGGATAGCCCTCGCGCTTCATCGCCGGGATCAGCACCGTGCCGACCCCGGCGCTGTCGGCGGTGGACGATCCCGAGACGCCGGCGAACAGCATGCTGACCAGTACGTTGACATGCGCCAGGGCGCCCTTGAAGTGACCGACCAGGCGCATGCACAGGGTGATCAGCCGGTCGGTGATATGCGCCGAATTCATCAGGTTGCCGGCGAGCAGGAACAGCGGCACGGCGAGCAGCACGAAGGAATCCATGCCGTTGTACATGCGCTGGAACATCACCCACATGGTCAGCCGCGGATCGAGCAGGATCACGCTGAAGGCAGTCAGTACCAGCGACATGGCGATGGGCATGCCGGCGACGATCAGCACGCCGAGCAGGGCAAACAGTAGCCAGGGCAGTATGAAGGTCCATTCCATCGGCATCATGAGCGCGGCCCTCGCGGTTGTTCGCTGACGGCGAGCGCAGCGTCGTCGGCGCTGGCCAGCTCGTCGAGTTCGTTGGGGGTGTTGAGGGCGGCTTCCATCGCGTTCATGCCATGCAGCGCGGCGTGCAGCAGTCGCTCGAGGCTAAACAGCAGGATGAAAACACCGCTGACGGTGAACGCCGAATAGACGTAGATCATCGGCAATCCGGAGGCGGTAGCGCTCCGGCGCAGGCCGGAGATGGCGAAGTCCTTGCCGTAGTAGATGAAGATCACGGCCACGGCGAGGCAGGAGAGATCGCGAATCAGACGGGTCGCCAGGTCGGCCCGCGTACCGCGCGGAAACGCCTCGAGCACGAAATGATCGGCATGATAGACGCCGATCGCCGTGCCCAGCATGATCATCCACTGAAAGGCGAAGCGGCTGAACTCCTCGGTCCAGTAGAGCCGCGGCAAGAGTGGCAGGTTACGGCTGACGATCTGATAGATGATCAACAGGATGAAGCCCAGCAGCAACGCCAGCAGGATCGCATTGAGCAGGCGTTCCAGTCCCCGGTTGAGCCGTGACAGGCCATGCAGCAGTGCGGCCATGGCGTTGTCCTCATGGTTGATGATGGAAGGGGTGGCAAGAATAGGCCGGGCACCGCTCACGGTGCCCGGCGGCGGGCTCACTGGCCCGCGTTGAGGATCTTCTGATGCAGCTCGCTCAGGCCCATCTCGTCGATGACCTCCTGCAGCGGCTCGGCAACGATCTCCATCATGCGCTCACGGTCCATCGGATACAGCGTCGCGCCTTCCTGCTTGAGGGTCTCGAGCGCTTCGGCATCCTGCTTGAGCTGGACGTCGCGCGCATAGCTGGCGGCTTGCTGGGCGGCTTCCATCACCGCCTGCTGCTGGCTCTCGTCGAGCCCCTCCCAACTCATCTGCGACATGGTCAGCAGGCGCACGGTGATGTCGTGCTCCGACAGGCCGATATGCGGCGCGACCTCGTGAAAGCGCATGCGCTCGATCCACTCGGCCTCGTTGAGCAGGCCGTCGATCACGCCCAGTTGCAGGCCGGTGTAGATCTCCTTCCAGGCCATCACCGTGGGTTCGGTGCCCAGCGCCTTCCAGGCGGTGATCAGCGGTTTGGTGGGATTGGTGCGCAGCTTCATGCCCTCGAGGTCGTCGAGGCTCTCGAGCGGACGCGTGCTGACGATCTGGCGCTTGCCGCCGCCGAAGAAGGCCAGCACCTTGACGCCGGTCTCGTCCTCGATCTTGTCGGCGATCTCACGGCCCACTTCGCCGTCGAGCACCGCGCGCCAGTGCTCGACGTCGCGGTACATGAACGGAATCGAGAACACGTTGGCGGTGTGCGAGAAATCGGTGATCAGGCCGGGATTGATGATCGACAGGTCCAGCGCGCCGGCCATCTGCTGCTCGAACATCTCGGTCTCGTGGCCGAGCACCGAATTGCCCAGGATGGTCACGCCGATGTCGCCGTCGCTCTTCTCGGCGACGAGTTCCTTGAACTTCTCGGCGCCCAGTTGGTAGGCGGTGTCCTCGGCGCCGCCATGGCCGAAGCGCAGTTCCACGGCCTGGGCCGCACTGGCGAGCCCCAGCGAGAGGGCCAGTGTCGCCCCGGCGAGAAGCCCGCGGCCGAGTCCACTGCTCCTGAGCGGTTTTGGATCGATCCATTTATGAGTCATGAGTCACCTCGTTGTTATCGCCTGCCAGCGGACAGGTCAGGGGTTGGTGAGTGGTCTGGCGTGACGTGCGTCGGGCTGCGGCGGTGTGGCCGGATCCTGACTGCGATCGGCCGCGTTGCTCGAGTCGCGCACCTGGAGTCGGGGCGAAAGTATCACTTGCTCCCGCGCCCCGTCGGGGTCGGCGATGCGGCGAAGGGCGAGACGCGCGGCCTCTTCGCCGATGGCGTAGGGGTGGGTGGCCACGCTGGTCAGCGGCGGGTCGCTGAGCGCGGCTTCCTCGACGTCGTCGGTGCCCACCACCGCGCAGTCGATGCCGGGCGTCAGGCCCAGCCGTTTGAGGCCGAGCATGGCGCCGAAGGCCATCAGGTCGTTGTGGCAGATCACCGCGGTGGGCGGCGTCGGTTCGCGCATCAGCGACTGGATCGCCTCGAAGCCGGCACGCCGGGTCAGCGCGGTGCGCAGATGCCGGGGGGCCAGGCCATGGCCGGCGATGGCCGCGAAGTAACCGCGCCAGCGCGCCAGGGTCGCCGAGTGCTCGGCCTCGCCGCCGATGAAGGCGATCTGGCGGTGACCCTGCGCGACCAGATGGTCGACGGCCAGGCGCACGCCCTGTTCGAAGTCGGTGCCGGCGTAGTCGAAGGGCGGCTCGCCGATATGCCGCAGGACCTGCACGCAGGGCATGTTCCAGCCGCCGAGGGTCTCGATCAGGGCGGGGTCGGTGCCTTCGGCCGGGCACAGCAGGATGCCGTCGACGCGATGCTCGCGCATGCGTTCGAGAAAGCGCAGCTGGCGCTGCGGCGAGTCCTCGCTGTTGGCCAGGAAGGATACGTAGTTCTCGCGGTGCAGCGCGGCGTCGATACCCGCGACCATGGCGCCGAAGAACGGGTTGGCGATGTCGTAGACCACCACGCCCAGGGTATGCGTGCGGCTGCTGCGCAGTGCCGCCGCGCCGCGGTTGTAGACGTAGCCCAGCGCCTTGATCGAGGCCCTTACGCTCTCCCGGGTGCGCTCGGCGACCAGCGGGCTTTCACGCAACACCAGCGACACCGTCGAGCGCGACACCCCGGCATGCGCGGCGATGTCCTGCAGGGTCACGCTGCCTTCGCGGGGTGTAGGGGTGTGTCGCGGCGCTCTCGGCATTGCGATCTTCCTGGACGATTGATTTTTGGATTGATCCAAATCGTAGGAGAGCGTCGTCCGGATACCAATTACTCTTTAGTGGTAAGCGACGGTGATAAGTAGTGGTAAGCGACGATGATAAGCGAGCACTAACGGGTTGTGGCGCGGCGTGCGAAAGGGCCTTGCAGGAGCGCCGCGGCAGAGCGCCGCCTCGGCGGGCGGCGCTTAATTTGGCCCGGGCTAGCCCTGGCGCCGCTCCCAGGCGGCTTCGTTGACCAGGCTGATCGGCCGCTCGCCGTTGAGCGCGAGCATGATGTTGTCGACCGCACGGCCCGCCATTGCGGTGCGTGTCTCGTGGGTCGCCGAACCGATGTGCGGTAGCGCGACGACGTTGGCCATGTGCGGCAGCGGCGAATCGGCGGGCAGCGGTTCCTGTTCGAAGACGTCGAGCCCCGCGGCGCGGATCTCGCCGGCTTCCAGCGCCGCGATCAGCGCCGCCTCGTCGACGACCTTGCCGCGGGCGATGTTGATGAAGATCGCGCTCGATTGCATGCGCGCGAACTGCGCGGCGCCGAACAGGTGGGTCGTCTCGGCGGTCAACGGCACGGTGACGCAGACGAAGTCGGCTTTCTCGAGTAACTCGTCGAACTCGCAGCGCCGGGCGCCGAGTTCGGCTTCCAGCGCGGGCTTGGGCGAGGCGTGGGCGTAGAGCACCTGCATGCCGAAGCCCAGCGCCCCGCGTCGCGCCACGGCAGCGCCGATACGGCCAAGGCCGACCATGCCCAGCGTCTTGCCGTGCACGTCGGTGCCATAGAGCGGCGCACCGATGCTTTCCTGCCAGTCGCCGCGCCTGACGAAGTCGGCCAGCTCGACGACCCGCCGCGCGGTGGCCATGATCAGCGAGAAGCCGGTATCGGCGGTGGTCTCGGTGAGCACATCGGGGGTATTGCACAGCAGGATGTCGCGACGGGTCAGCTCGTCGACCGGGTAGTTGTCGTAGCCCACCGAGATGCTGGCGATCGCCTCGAGATGCGGGGCGGAATCGAGCAGCTCGGGGGTGATCTTGAGACTGGCGCCGACCAGCCCGTGGGCGTCGCCGAGGGCCTCGCGAAACGCCGGGTCGTCCGCCGACTCGAGATCGGGGAAATAGTCGACCTGGAACTGCTCGCTGAGCTGCTCCAGGTGCCGGTCGGTGAGCCGCCGGAAGGCGACGATGCGCTTTTTCATGATGTCTCCGCTCGTTGGTTGCCGCTTGTCGTTATCGCTTGGCGTTATTGATTTGTCACCGCCGCTCAATCCAGGCCGGGCAGTGCGCGTTCCAGTTGCTGCAGATGCTCGCGCAGGGGCAGGCCCTCCATGTCGCCGAGCACCTGGACCGCCTCGGCGCCGATCAGGTTGCCGCGGCGCAGCGCGGCGCGCGGCGACAGGCCGTCGAGCAGCGCGCTGACCACGCCCACCGCGAAGCCGTCGCCGGCACCGACGGTATCGACGACCTTGGCCACCTTGAAGCCTTCCACGGTGAAGCTCTGCGTGTGGCTGCGATAGTAGCTGCCCTCGGGGCCGAGCTTGATGATCACCGCCTTGGCGCCTTGGTCGAGATAGAAGCCGGCGATGTCGTGGGCGGACTCCAGGCCGGTCAGCCGGTGCCCCTCGGCAAGCCCGGGCAGTACCCAGTCGGCGCGTGACGCCAGGCCGTTCAAGGTGTCGCACATCTCGCGTTCGCTCTTCCATAGGCTGGGCCGCAGGTTGGGATCGAAGGAGATGCTGGCGCCGGCCTTGCGGGCATGCTCGAGCATGTGCACGGAGAGCGCCCGGGCGGTGTCCGACAGCGCCGGGGGGATGCCGGTGGCATGCAAGTGGCGGACCGCCGTGAAGTCCACCGCGTCGGCATCGGCGGGGCTCAGGTGACTGGCGGCGCTGCCACGGCGCACGTATTCGACGTGCGGGTCGGAGCCATCCTCGGTGCGGGCCTTGAAGACCAGTCCGGTGGAATGCTCGGGATCGCGGATCAGATGGCGGCAGTCGAGCCCTTCGTGCTCCAGCGTGCGGCGAATGAAGCGGCCGAAGCTGTCGTCGCCGACCCGGCTCAGCCAGCCGACATGAAAGCCCAGCCGGGCCAGGCCGATGGCGACGTTGGTGTCGGCCCCGGCGATGCCGCGGGCGAAGCGTTCGACCTCGGCCAGGTCGCCGGGCGTCTCGGCGACGAACAGCGTCATCGCCTCGCCGAAGGTGAGGATTTCGGGATTCTCTGCGCGGCTCATGGTGAGGCTCCTGTGCAGTTTGGTGAAGGTGGCTGTTCAGCAGGCCGCTCGCGTCGGCGAGCCGGGCTCGCCGCATCGCTCAAAGCCGCGCCAGGCGGGCCAGCTCGTCGCGACTCACGGCGACGAGATCCTCGCCCTGCAGGGGGAACTCGATGGCCCGTGGCACGCATGGCGGAAACGCGGCGAACAGTGCATGCCAGTCGTGCAGCTCCTCGGCGCTGGGCACCGCGGCGTGCGGCTTGCCATCCCGCCAGACCACGCCCTTGCAGTGCACGTAGCGGACGTAACGACCCAGGCGGTGTGCCGCGTTTACGGCATCGCCGCCGGTCCAGGCCCAGTTGCCGATATCGAAGGTCATGTAGAGCGGGCAATCGGCCTGCTCGGCATCGTGCAGGCAGATGGCGAGCGGCTCGAGCGTGCCGCCTTGCGGGGTCTGGTCGTTTTCCACCATCGTCAGCGCCACCGGCGCGGCGGCAAGTGTCTCGCGCAGCGCCGTCCAGGCTTGGGCCGGGCCGCGTCGGTAATTGCCCAGCGAGAACTTGATCGCCCGCGCGTCGAGCGCGGCGGCCTCGGCGAGCCGTTGGCCCAGCGTGGCGGCGGGCGCGTCGTCCTGCCACAGTTCGTCGGCCGCGGAATAGACCACGCTCAGCCGCTGCCGGGCGCAGGCCTCGCCGAGTGCCGCGAAGGCGTCGAAGCCGGCGGGCAGTAACTCGCGGCGGATCTCCACGCCCGTCGCGCCGGCCGCGGCCAGCCAGGGCAAAATGCCCTCCTGGCCGTGTGCGGCGACCGCCGCATGGCCATAGGCGGAGGTGGCGATCAGTTGCGCCGGGCGGTCATGGGTATCGGCCAGGGTACGCTTGGTCATGCATGTCTTCCGTCGTCGGGTTCGTTGGGCCGCCGAGACGGCCCGCGAGGGTCGGCCTGTCAGCGCTGCGTGGAGCCGCGCGCGATCAGCCGCGCCATGAAATCGGTGCGCCGCGGCGGGGCGCGGCGAGGGTCTTCGTCGAGCCGTCGCAGCAGGCTGTCCACGGCGGCCCGGCCGATCGCCTCGGTGGGCTGGGCGAGGGTGGTGATGCCCGGGCCCGCCAGCGCGCACCAGTCGAGCTCGTCGATGCCCAGCAGCCCCGTCTCGCCTAGCTTCACATCAAGCATGCGCAGGGCGTGGGTCACGGCCAGGGTGACGTTGCCGTTGGCGCACAGCAGCGCGTCGGGCCGCTCCGGCACGGCGCCCAGAAAGCCCGCCAACGCCTCGCACAGTGCGGATTCCCGGTCATCGCCGGAGCCGAGCGCCTGGACGTGCACCTCGCCGACGAAGCCGCCCTGCGCGTGACGCTCGTGAAAGCGTTGCAGGCGGGCCTGGCGCGAACTGGCCGCCTCCGGCGGTTCGCTGACGTAGAGCAGGCGCCGGTAGCCGCGTTCGAGCAGATGATCCACCGCCATGTCGATGACGCGAGCGTTATCGAGCCCCACCACGTCGGCCTCGAAAGCGCCGAGGGTGCGGTCGAGCAGCACCAGCGGTGTGCCCTGCTCGGCGAATGCCTCGAGTTCGTCGCTGGGCCGGCCGGCGGCGTTGATCACCAGCCCCTCGACCCGATAGGCGGCGAGCAGCGCCAGATGCTCGCGCTCCTGAGCCGGATCGTTGTCGGTATTGCACACCAGCAGCGAGAAACCGCGCTCGCGACAGGCCTGTTCCACGCCGTGCAGCACGTCGACGCTGAACGGATTGCGGATGTCCGCCACGACCATGCCCAGCAATCGCGAACGCCCGCCCTTGAGCCCGCGCGCCATCTGGTTGGGGCGATAGCCCAGGCGCGCGATCGACTGGCCGATACGCCCCTGCAGGGTCGCCGAGAGCCGGTCGCGCTCGTCGCTCAGGTAACGCGACACGCTGGTCTTGGAAACGCCGGCGTCGCGGGCGACCTCGAGAATGGTCGAGCGGGCGGCACTCTTCTTGTCACTCATGCAGGTCGCTCATATAGCCATGCCATGCCGCGTCGCGCGACAGCGTGCCAATCGCCCGCTGCGCGGAAGCCTCAATGCGTGGCGCATGATTTATGAAACCGTTCCCATCGTAGGTCGGTCGCATGGGCGAGGCAACGACGGAGAGTTAGACGTTGGTCGTGCAGCATTGACCCGGCGATGATCGGACATGCAGGGAATTCCTGGCGCGATGGCATCGGGCAGCGTCGCGGAGCGGGCGGCTGAGCGGTGGAGCTGCCGGTCGATCAGCCCCGGGGCGGCGAACCCTCATCGACCAAGGCGATCAGGTTGGCCAGAGCTGGCGAGTCGTTGCCGCTGCGCCAGGCGAACCACAGCGGCATGTCGCAGTCGTCGAGTTCCGGCAGGCGCAGGAAGCGGATGCCGGGCATCGGATGCCAACTGCTGGCCGCCGGAACGATGGCGACCCCCAGGCCCGCGGCGACCATGCTGAGAATGGCGATGTTGTCGGCGCCGTACTGGATGACCCGGGGCGTGAAGGCGTGACGCTGAAAGTGGGCGAGCATGCGGTCGTAGTAGACCGGCGAGGCCTGGCGAAAGCCCCAGACGATGCCGGCGTCCTCCAGGTCGGCGAGCCGGGTGGGCGGTGAGTCCGACCATTGCGAGGCCTCGGGTACGGCGAGGATCAGATGGTCGCAATGCAGCAGACGGGTTTCCAGCCCCGGCTGGGCGTCGCTGTCGAGATAGAGCACTCCGGCGTCCAGGCGGCGGTCGCGCAAACGCTCGAGCTGAGGGCCGGAGAGTAGCGGAAAAACCTCGAAGGCGACCCCGGGGTAGCACTGCCGGTAGTCCGAGAGCAGGCCGGCGACCTGGGGAACCCACAGGTGGGTGACGGTGATGCCCAGGCTCAGCTTGCCACTCAGGCCGCTGCCCAGGGCATAGAGCCGGCTCTTGATTCGCGCGCGGTGATCGAGCAGCTCGCGGGCCTCCTCGACCAGCGCCCGGCCGGCCACGGTCAGTTGCATGCCGCGAGCATGACGGTCGAACAGCCGTGTCTCCAGGTCTTCCTCGAGAAGGCGGATCTGGCGGGTCAGCGCGGGCTGGGCGACATGCACGCGGCGGCTGGCCGCCGATACCGAGCCGGCCTCGACCACCGCAAGGAAATAGTGCAGTTGCCGGAACTCCATGGCATCTCCGTGACTAGCAATGCCGAAATAGTATCGCAGATATCCACCAATAATATTTTTGCTATCGGTGGGGTGAATCCATAGTGAGGGCACAATCCACAACAAGCTCGCCGTAGCGGGCAGGACCTTCACCATGAGCAAGACCTACCATGCGCTGGTCGGGGGACACTTCGTGCTGTGTACCCTGGCGATGATCTGGCCTGGCGCGCTGATCGCCAACCGCATCGAACCGACCGTGTTCGGGCTGCCGTTCCTGTTCTTCTGGTACATCCTGTGGATGCTGGTGCTGTTCGCCGGTCTCTGGACGGCCTACCGGGTGCGTCACGGGGGGCGCCGGCATGACTGATTCGCTGATCGTTACCGCCATTACCCTCTGCTACTTGGCGATGGTGCTATGGGTGGGCCTGCGCGGCCGCGGCCAGGACAGCGCCACCAGCCTTGAAGGCTATGTCGCCGGTGGGCGCCACGTCGGCGTAGTGATCCTGTTCTTCATCCTGGGTGCCGAGATATTCTCGGCCTTCGCCTTTCTCGGCATGCCCGGCTGGGCTTATCAGCGCGGTGCGCCGGCGCTGTACATCTTCGCCTACCTGGGCCTGATACCTATCGCCATCTGGGTGATGGGGCCGCGGGTGGCCGAGCTGGGCCGTCGTCGCGGTTACCTGACCCAAGGCGATCTGCTCGCCGATCATTATCGCAGCCGCGCATTGGGTCTGATCGCCGGGGTGATCGGCGTGCTGGCCCTGTTGCCCTACCTGACCATTCAGATCGCTGGCGCCGGGATGCTGTTCCAGGCCGCCACCGACGGCCTGATCCCTTTCTGGCTGGGTGCCTTGCTGGCCTTCCTGGTGGTCGCCGCCTATGTGTTCTGCAGCGGCCTGGGCGGCATCGGCTGGACCAACCTGGTGCAGGGCATCATGATGATCGTCATCGCCTGGTTCCTCGGGCTGACGATTGCCAACCGGCTCTATGGCGGGGTTGGCGAGATGTTCACCCGGATCCAGCTCGAGATGCCCGAATACCTGACCCTGCCTGGGGCCACCGGCATGGGTTGGGGAGCCTTCAGTACGGCGATCCTGATCAGCGCCTTCGGCGGCGCCATGTGGCCGCACCTGTTCATGAAATTCTATTCCGCGGACAGTGGCCGCTCGCTGCGCCAGGTCAGCGTGTTCTATCCGCTCTATGCCTATCTGCTGGTGCCGCTGCTGTTCATCGGTTTCGCCGGCGTGCTGGCCTTCGCCGATGCGCCGCTGGCGCGTCCCGACAGCGTGCTGCTCGAACTGGTGCTCAAGGTCGCAGACTTCTCGCCGTGGGTGATCGGCTTGATGCTCTCCGGGGCGCTGGCGGCGGCGATGTCCACCGGCGCCAACCTGGCGCATACCGCGGCGGTGGTACTGACGCGCGACGTGCTCGG
Organism: Halomonas sp. HP20-15; assembly: GCF_033446685.1. NCBI lineage: Bacteria > Pseudomonadati > Pseudomonadota > Gammaproteobacteria > Oceanospirillales > Halomonadaceae > Halomonas > Halomonas sp. HP20-15. The sequence goes on from NZ_JAWQLY010000014.1 coordinate 46,859, forward strand.
CACCACCCTGATGCGCAACGCCGATGAACGTCGCACGGTGGCCGTGACCCGCTGGTGCGTACTCGGACTGTCGCTGGTGGCCTATCTCATCGCGCTGGCTAATCCCGCCTCGCTGGTATTGCTGCTGCTCGGGGCCTATGGGCTGATCGTGCAACTCTTGCCGATGGTCATGGGCGCGCTGTTCTTTCCCTCGCTGACCCGCGCCAGCGTATCGCTGGGGGCGCTGCTGGGCAGCCTGACCTTCCTGATCTTCCAGTTCCCGGTGGCTTCGCCCTTCGGCTGGCACCCGGGCGTCTGGGGCTTGGCCGCCAACCTGCTCGTCGTCGTCGCCGTGCAATGGCTGACGGCGCGCCTTCCCCGGCCGCACAAGGCGGCCGTCTGACCCGACCGATTCCCGAGGAGCCACTGCCATGATTGACGAGATCACACGACCTGACCTCGCGACGGCCATCGAGGCCGGCGTCGAGCGCGCCTACGAGGAGGTCCAGACGCTCTATCGCCAGTTGCACCAGCATCCCGAGCTGCCATTTCAGGAACACGCTACCGCGGCCCACCTAGGCGCGGCGCTGGAAGCGCTCGGCTACGCGGTGACCCGCGGCGTCGGCGGTACCGGTGTGGTGGCGCTGCTGCACAACGGCGAGGGGCCGACGGTGATGCTGCGCAGCGACATGGATGCATTGCCCATCGAAGAGCAAACCGGTCTCGACTTCGCCAGCCGCGCGATCGGCGAGAACGCCGACGGCGAGTGCGTGCCGGTCATGCATGCCTGCGGCCATGACCTGCACAGCAGTTGCCTGGTCGGTGCCGCGGCGGTGCTGGCGGAACTGCGCGCTAGTTGGCAAGGCACCTTGATGCTGGTCTGCCAGCCCGCCGAGGAAGTCTTCGGCGGGGCGCGGGCGATGCTCGACGATGGCCTCTATACGCGCTTCGCGCGTCCCGACATCGTTCTCGGCCAGCACAACATGCCGGCGCTGGCCGGCAGCGTCGGCCATCTGTCCGGCCAGGCGATGGCCGCCGCCACGACCCTCGGCGTAACCATTCATGGCGCCGGTGGCCACGGCTCGATGCCGGCGCAGACGGTGGACCCGGTAGTGATCGCCGCCCATGTCGTCACCCGCTTGCAGACCATCGTCTCCCGCGAAGTGCCGCCCGACCAGACCGTGGTGGTCACGGTGGGCAAGCTGCACGCCGGCACCCAGGGCAACATCATCCCCCACAGCGCCGAGCTGGAGATCAACGTGCGCGGTTTCGACAATCACCTGCACGAGCGGGTGCTGGCGTCGATCCGGCGTATTGTCGGTGCGGAGTGCGAGGCCGGACGCTCGCCCCGGGCGCCGGAGTTTCGCGTGCTCTCCGAAACCATCGCCCTGAACAACGATGCCGAGGGCACCGAGCGGGTACGCCGCGCCCATGCCGATCATTTCGGCGCGGCGCGGCTGTTTGCCATGCCGCGCCTCAACGGCAGCGAGGACTTCCCCTACTTCGGCAATGCCGAGGCGGGCGGTTTCGGCGGCCCGGACATCCCCTGCGTCTACTGGTATATCGGCGCGACGGCCGAGGCGCGCTGGCACGCTACGCCGGGTGCGAGCGTGGCCGAGAAGATGACCCATCTAGAAATGCCGCACTCGCCCTATTACGCGCCGGGACAGGAGGCTACCCTGCGGACTGGCATGGCCGCCCTGGTGACAGGCGCGCTAGCCTACATGGTGCGCGTCTGACTCGGCTTCCGGGGCGGGCGGCGAATGGCCACTAACCACAGACGAGGTGTGGCATTTGGGAAACTGGGTGTATGGGCTGGATCTCGCGGGGGTGGCCGTATTCGCGCTGTCGGGCGTCATGCTGGCCTGCCGGTCACGCATGGACCCGTTCGGCATGCTGGTGTTGGCGGCGGTGACCGGCATCGGCGGCGGTACACTGCGCGATCTGCTGCTCGGCGTGCGGCCCGTCTTCTGGGTCACCGAGCCCAGCTACCTGTGGATCATCGTCGCCACCGTCCTGGTGTCGATCGTCGGGCTGCGGCATGTCCATCATCTGCCGCGCCACATCCTGCCCATCCTGGATGCCTTCGGCCTGGCGCTGTTCACGGCGATCGGCGCCCACAAGGCACTGACCCTGGGACACACGGGCATCGTCGCCGTGCTGATGGGACTGCTGACCGGCGTGGCGGGCGGCATCCTGCGCGATATGCTCGCGCGACGGGTGCCGCTGGTGCTGCGTCGCGAAATCTATGCGACGGCCTCGATCGTCGGCGCCAGCAGTTATATCGGCCTGGCGTACCTTCCCATCGCCCCCGAGGTGGCGATCACGCTGGGCGTCGGCATCACCCTGGCGCTGAGGCTCGGGGCCATTCGCTGGCAGCTGTCCCTGCCGGTCTTCGTCTGGGTGCCGCGAACGCCCTCGGCGTCCCGCGAGCAGGCGTCCGACGACACGCAGCCAGCGGGGGAGGGCAAGCCCGCCCCGCCGCGTCACAAGATGCGCGTACGCATGATCGTGCCTGAGCGGCGGCGCACGCGACGCTGACCGGCCGCCGCGGTCTCATTCCTGCAAGTGATTGGCGTGCAGCACCTGATCGGCGGGACCGAAGCGCTCGGCCGCGGTGTTGTGCTGGTGCCAGTAGGGATAGAGCAGCGCCGGACGGCTGACCTTCTCGATGGCGGCGATCTCGTCGGACGCTAGGGTGAGCTCGGCGCTCGCCAGGTTGTCCTCGAGTTGCTCATCCTTGCGCGCACCGATCACCGCGGTTGACACGCCGGGCCGGGTCAGCGTCCAGGCCAGCGCCACCTGAGCGGCGGAAACACCGTGGCCATCGGCGACTTCGACCAGCGTATCGATCAGCTCGAAGAGTTTCTCCTCGTCGTGGATCGGCGGCTCGGTCCAGCCCTGGCTGAAGCGCGTGCCGTCGGGGTTGCGCTGACCGCGGCGGTACTTGCCGGAGAGCAGGCCGCCGGCGAGCGGACTCCAGACCATGGTGCCGAGCCCTTGGTCGACGGCCGCCGGCATCAGTTCGAATTCGGCGTCGCGGGCCTGGGCGGTGTAGTGGATCTGCTGGCAGACCGGCTTGATGAAGTTGTGCCGCTCGCAGATCTTGAGCGCCTTCATGACGTGCCAGGCGGACCAGTTGGAGACGCCGTAGTAGCGGATCTTGCCGTCGCGCACCAGTTGATCCATGGTCGCCAGCGTCTCTTCGAGCGGCGTCAGGCCGTCCCACTGGTGCATCAGGTAGAGGTCGAGGTGGTCGGTCTGCAGCCGTTTCAGGCTGGCCTCGCACTGGCGCAGGATGTGATGGCGCGACAGGCCGCCGTCGTTGGGGCCGTCGCCCATCGGGAAACGCACCTTGCTGGCGATCAGTACGGCGTCGCGCTTGGCCTTGAGCGCTTCGCCGAGGATCTCCTCCGAGCGGCCCTCGGAGTACATGTTGGCGGTATCGAAGAAGTTGACGCCCCGCTCGATGGCCATGTCGATCTGGCGCTGGGCGTCGCCCAGGCCGGTGTCGCCGACGCTGGCCATCTTGCCGACGCCGCCGAAGGTCATGGCGCCCAGCGTCAGTGACGAGACGCGCAGGCCGGAGTGGCCGAGATTGCGATAGTCCACAGTGCTTTCCTCGTGCATGCAGCCTCACGTGGGAGGCCTGTTGTATGGAGCCCGCTGCAAGCGCCCGAAGCGATAACCGCGATGGGCGCAAGAAAGCCCCGCCGCTGGCGGGGCTTGGCACGACATGCAATCAGGCCGCGACGTAGACGGTACGCACGTTGAGGAACTCGCCGAAGCCGTATTCGCTCTGCTCGCGTCCGTAGCCGCTGCCCTTGACGCCGCCGAACGGCAGCTCGGCGAAGGGGGTGGTCGGGCGGTTGACGAAGCTCATGCCCACCTCCAGGCGTCGCGCGACCTGCTCGGCGCGCTTGACGTCCTGGCCGACCACGGTGCCGCCCAATCCGTAGGGGCTGTTGTTGGCCAGCTCGATGGCATGTTCGGTGTCGTCGGCGGTCACCACCGAGGCCACCGGGCCGAACAGCTCCTCGTCGAAGGCCGGGTTGCCGGGCGCGACGTTGGTCAGCACGGTCGGCGCGTACCAGGCGCCGGGCTTGTCGAGGATCTCGCCGCCGGTCTCGACCCGTGCGCCGTTGCGCACGGCGCGCTTGACCTGATCGTGGAGATCGTCGCGCAGGTCCTTGCGTGACATCGGGCCGATGTTGGTGCTCTCGTCCATCGGATCGCCCACGCGGAGTTTCTGTACCTGGTCGACGAGGCGCTCGGTGAAGCGCTCAACCAGCGGTTCGACCACGATCAGCCGCTTGGCGGCCGCGCAGCTCTGGCCGGTGTTGTCGAAGCGCCCATCGATGGCGATCTCGACCGCCTTGTCGACGTCGGCGTCGTCGAGCACGATCAGCGGGTCGATGCCGCCGAGCTCCAGCACGCTGGGCTTGATCAGCTCGCCGGCGGTCTTGGCCACCGCCTTGCCGGCTTCCTCGCTGCCGGTCAGCGTCACCCCGCAGACGATCGGATCGCGCATGATGTCGGCGATCTCGCTAGAGGACACCGGCAGCCAGGTGAAGGTGCCGTCCTCGAAGCCGGCGTCATGGAACAGCTGGGTGATCAGCTTGGCGCTGCCCGGCACGTTGGAGGCGTGCTTGAGCAGGCAGGCGTTGCCGCCGGCCAGGTTGGGCGCGGCAAAGCGCACGACCTGATAGAGCGGATAGTTCCATGGCATCACCCCGAGCACCGCGCCCATCGGGTCGCGGACCACCTCGGCTTTTTGAGCGCCGGCCACCTGCTTGGGCTTGGGCGCCATGAAGCTTTCGGCATTGTCGGCGTAGAAGCGCACGATGGCGGCCGAGATCTGGGTCTCGGCGATCACGTCGCCGAATTTCTTGCCCATCTCGTGGCAGATAACTTCGGCGATGTCGGCCTGGCGTTTCTCGATCAGGTCGGCCACGGCGTGCAGTTTCCTGGCGCGTTCGGCGACCGGCAACCTGCGCAACTCGTCGAAGCCGCGGCGGGTGCCGTCCAGCTTGGCCCTGATCTCCGACTCGCTGAGCATCTCGTGCTCGCCGATCACCTTGTCGTTGGCGGGGTTCACGGCGGTTAGCGTCTTGCGGCTCATCGCATCCTCCTTGGCGTTGACTGCTAGGGAGCGCGTGTTCATTCCATTCGCATGCTCACAGTGTAGACAGTGATGCTGAGACACCGTCCCTTCAAGGGGGGCGCTAAAGGGCGCGACGAGTCCCCGTTTCGATTATCTTATGCCGCTGAGCGTGAGGAGCCCGCTCGATGGCCGCCCGCGTTGATTTCGTTCACAGTAACGGGCTGCGGCCCGACGACGAAGGCCGGATAGAGGAGGAGTTCGTGAAGCTGTTAGCTGACCCAAGACACATCGGATGGCTCGTCTGCTCAGTGCTGGTGCTGATCATGACCCTCGGCACGGGACTGGCATCGGCCAACCCCGAGGCGGATTGCGACCGCCGCGTCAGACCGGGGGAGGACCTGCAGAATGCGTTCGACGGCTTGCCAAGCAACGGCCAGCACCAGACGGTATGCCTCGACGCGGGCACCTATCGCCTCAACGAGATGGTGGTGATAGAGCGCGGCAACCTGACGCTACGCGGCCAGGCGAGCGAGGGGGCAAAGGCCACGGTGCTGCAGATGCAGGAGGGCATTTCCAGCCCGGTGCTGGTGCTGGGCGATGCGTACCATCGCGAACCGCAAAGCCCCGTTCGCCAGGTCACGGTGGAAGACCTGGCGATCCGCGGCGACGCGAGCACGGAGCGCGAGTTCAAGCCGGCGCTGCCTTACCTGAGCAATAGCGGACTGATCGTCAGGCGCGGTGAAGGCATCGTGCTGCGTAACCTGGATATTCGCCATTGTCGCAGCGCCTGCCTGCTGACCGAGTATCACAGTCGGGATGTGCTGATCGAGAACAACTATATCAGCCAGGCCGAGTGGGATGGCTTGTCGCTCAACCGGGCCGGGCCGACGCGGGTGGTCGGCAACGTCATCGAGGACAACGTGGCGGCGGGCATTACCGTCGAATACCTGCAGGGCAGCGAGGTCGTCGACAACGTCATCGCCGATAACGGCTCGCATGGCCTGTACCTGGCCGACGCCGAGCACAATCGTTTCAGCAACAACCTGATCAGGAACAATCAACTGGCCGGGGTGTTCCTGACCTGTTCGATCCGCCATCGTGACCCGGTGCTGTGCTGGGACGACAGCTTCAGCCGCGACAACGTGTTCAGCAACAATCGCTTCGAGCACAATCGCTACGGCTTTCGTATCGCGGTGGACAAGGCCGCCAACTGCCAGGAACGCGGCGGGCCGCCGACCAATGTCTCGCGGGGCGATGTCTTCGTCGACAGTCCCAACAAGGAACCCGCCTGGGAAGAGTACGGCCGTTGTATCGCCTATGACGGCAGCCGAACCCTCGAGACGCCGGATTCGCAGAGCCCGGGCTGAGCGTTGCTCACGCGAGCGCGGGCGGCCGGCCGTTCAAAGCGCCGCCAGGCGGCGCGAGTTGGCGGTGCTGCGGCTATGGTAGGGCTCGAGCGCACGTTGTCCGGTTTCCCACCAGGGGGCGTAGCTGCCGGTACACAGGCTGAACAGCGATTGCTGCAGCTGTGCGGCGACCTCGATTCCGGCATCGAGCTTCTCGGTCACCATGCGCTGGTTCTCGTCGAGCATGGCCGGGCTGGTGGGCACGCGCGTGCACCAGAGATTATTGCGCAGGGCGATCGTCGACAGCGACGAGGTCCAGAGTTCATAGGTCATCAGGCTGACCGACCAGATGCCACTGAGGGCCGCCGGAGAGAATGGCATCAGCGGATCGAGAGCGGAGGTTTGACGCATGGGCGAACACCGTGGTGGGCTTGGCTACATGGATTTATCGGCAGCAGGACCGAATGTCTTCAGTGCATACTACAGGGATACCGGTCGCCATGCTGCATTGCAGTATCGGCATCCGCAACCGCCTCGGCTACGCTGAGGGCGTGGCGCCTCGCCGCCATCGGGCGGCAAGGATTCAGGGAAGAGCCGAAATAGGAGACGCTCATGAGAGACGAAACGCTTTGGTCACTGCTCAGCACCGGCGCGGCCATCGCCGCTGGCATAGCCGCCAGGAACGGTACGCGCAAGGCCTATGAACGCAAGATCGGCAAGCCTCCGCTCGATCCCTACGATCGTGACGTGAAGTGGCGTCATGCGCTGCTGTGGGGGGCGGGCACCGGGATGGTCGTCGGCGTGTCGCGAATCATCGGTCGGCGCGCCGGCAGCGAGGCGGTACGGCGGGTCCAGCGTCGCCGTCAGCGCCGCCAACGGCTGCTCGATTACGGCCGTCGCCCGCTGGGCTAGCGGCATTGAGCGGCATGCGACCAAAGGCGAATATATTAGACCAAGGTCTAAGGTTTGGGCATAATAGTCGGTAACTTGTAATCAACAGGGGCAAGAACCATGACTACCCAGACTTCCTCCCTTTCCAGCGCCGCTCGGGCTTCCTTGTTGAAGCGTATCGGGGTGAAGGCCTATCGCCTGCTCGACAGCATGACCGAGAGCGCCTATCGCGGCTTCCTGGCCCAAAGCGCCGGTCGTTACGGCATCGACTGAACCCTCGGTCGCGGACCGGTAGTCGTCGCTTCAGATCCAGTCCAGCCATTGCCACCACAGGTAATCCAGCGGCCACAATAGCCCCAGGCTGAGGGCCGCCATGATCAGCAGCACCCGCATGGCGTCGCGCAGTCGCAAGCCGGTGCTGATCAGGCCTACCACCAGCGGCGGCGCCTGGTAGGGCAACAGTACGGTAGAAAACCCCACCACCTGACTCATGGTGATCGCTTCCGGCGACCAACCGGTTATCGTGGCCATCTCCGGGGCCAGCGGCGTGAGTACCGCCGGCACCCCGGGTAACGTGACCAACGTGCCCAGCGCCGTCGCCAGACCGCTCAGCAGGCCGAAGGTCGCCGCATCGCCGGTGGTGCCCAGAGGCAACGCTTCGAGCAGGACGTGTGCGATGCGCGCGCCGAGCCCGCTTGCATGCGCCAGCGCGCCGAGACTGACGATTCCCGCCACATAGATCAGCGACTCGAAGTTCAGCGACTGCAGCGGTCTGTCTTTCATCAGTCCGCTGCCCGGAAACAGACAGACGAGCGCGATAGCCATGCCGATCCAGGCCGGTGAAACGCCATGCCAGGCATCGCTCAGCCACAGCAGTACGGCCGCGGCGAGCAGCCAGGCGAGCCGCCTCTGCGCCCCGTTCAGGGGCGACGAAGCGCCGGCTTGCCGCGCCTCGGGTCGTGGGTCGCTGTCCGGGTAGAGGCGCAGCATCACCCACACCAGGATGATCGCCTTGAGCAACCCGAGCACCGGAAAGTGCAGCAGCAGATAGGCGCTGTAGCTCGGCGGCTCGCCAAGCACCGTCTCGGCGGCACCCATCAGCACGTTGTTGGGCACGTTGGCCGGCAGGATCGCGAAGGTCGGCAGATAGGTGCCCATCATGCCGCCGAGAATCACCCCGGTGCGTCCGCGCCGGCCCTTCGCGTAGCCGAGATGGTCGGCCAGCGTGACCAGGATCGGCGCCATCAACACGATACGACCCATCGCCGAGGGCATGACGAAGGCCATCGTCAGCCCCAATGTCACCACTCCGCCCACCGCCAGCCGGTAGGAGGGCGCCAGGAGCGGCCCGACGCGGCTGGCCAGGTTGCCGCCCAGCCCGGTGTGCTGAATGGCGGCGCCGATCACCAGCCCCGAGAACACCAGCCAGGTCGCCGCCGACGAGAAGCCGGCAAACACCGTATCGGCATCCGCCACACCGGCCACCGTGCAGAGCGTGAAGAACGCCAGCGCGGTCAGCCATTGCGGCAGCCAACCGGTCGCCCACAAGGCGATCGACAGCACCACCACACTCGCGGCGCGCAGCAGCGGAGCGGCCGAGGGCCACGCCAGCAGAAACCCAGCCACCCCCAGCAGCCCCGCCAGGGCGACGAGAGTGCGGACCGGTAGGCGGGTGAGCATGACGGCGGACATGGCGCTTCCTGAGAACGGGATGAGAGCTGGGAGGCGCCGAGTTTAGCAGGCGAATCAGTCGCCCACGAGGTCGGCCAGGCTAGCCGGTAGTGGCTCGGGCTGCATTTGCTGGCATCGCTGCGGTAGGCTATGCGCCATTTCGAACGCCTCGCAATGCAGGGTGTCGGCGAGCGCGCCGCCCTTTCGGCGCCGTGGCCCCTTTCAGTGCACAAGAGAGCCAACCCATGCATCGACGTTTCGTCCTGCCCACCACGTTGTCAGGCTGGGGGGTTCTGCTCGCCTTTATAGGGCTGTTGGCGCTGGGGCTGTGGCCGGTCATCGGCTGGATCAACCGGGCCCCGAGCTGGTTGGGCATGCCCGCCATCGTCGTCTGGAGCTACGCGGTGGTGTTCGCCAGTTGCGCCGTGATGGCGGTCGCCAATCGCTTCATCGACACTGAGGGGCCCGACGATGACTAGCCCGGCCCCGCTTGCGATCACCCTGAGCTATGTGGTCGTCGTCATGGCGATCGGCCTGCATGCGCGCCGCGGGCGGCGCATGGACAGCCTGGAGGAGTGGGGCGTGGCCGGGCGCAGCATGGGCCCGGTGACGCTGTACCTGCTGATCGCCGCCGGGAGCGTCAGCGCCTACACCTTCATGGGCGCGCCGGGATGGGCCTATGCCAAGGGCGTGCCGGTGTTCTACGTGGTGGTGTATCTCGCCTACCTGGCGCTGGTGGCATGGTACTGCGGGCCCCGGGTCTGGGCGTTCGGCGAACGCTTCGGCCACGTCACCCAGGCCAGCGCCATCGCCGACCGCTACCAGAGTCCCTTTCTCGGCGGCCTGTCGGCGCTGGTGATGTCGGTGGGCTCGCTGGCCTACGCGGTGCTGCAGACCATCGGCTCCGCCTACATCCTTACGGTGATGAGCGGCGGGGCGATTCCGGTATGGCTGGGGGTGATCGGCGTGTTGAGCTGCATCGCCCTGTACCTGTTCGTCAGCGGCCAGCGGGCGATCGGCCGCACCAATGCCTTCCAGGGCGTGCTGATGTTCGCCGTCGCCTGGGCGGTGGGACTGTGGGCGGTGCACGCCGCCACCGGTGGCTGGCGGCTCGCCGCGGTATTCGATCGGCTGCGCGAGGAGCATGCCGCCTGGCTGAGCCTGCCCGGCGCCGGCGGCGACATGAGCTTCCGGTTCTGGACCACCTCGGTGATCGTCTCGATGTTGTCCTTCATGCCACCGGTCTGGACACAATGGATGAGCGCCGCCTCGGCCGGCACCATCCGCCGCAGCGCCACCTGGCTGCCCAGCTATTACCTGGTGATCCTGCCGATGGTAATGGTGGGCTTCATCGGCATCTATGCGCTGCCCGAACTGGCGCGTAGCGATACCGTGGTGCTGGAGTACGCCCTGCAGCACCTGCCGGCGGTATTGGTGGGTCTGCTCGGCGCGGGGACGCTGGCGGCGTCGATGTCGTCCTGCGAGCCGTTCATCCACTCGGTGGCGCTGAGCTACGGCAAGGACGTCATCCAGCCCTTGTGCGGGCTCTCGGACGCCGCCACTGCGCGGCTCGCCCGCTGGCTGATCGTGCCACTGATGGCGCTGGTCGTCGCGCCGCTGGCGATCGCCGAGCCGGGCAGCCTGGTGATGATTCTGCTGATCGGGCTGGGATTCGCCACCCAGGTGATGCCGGCGTTCATCGGCATGTTCCTGTGGCCGCGTGCGTCACGGGTCGGGGTGATCGCCGGCATCCTCGTCGGCTTCGTCGTCACCACCGCATTCACCACGCTGTGGAAGCACCCGCTGGGCATTCACGCCGGCTTCTGGGGGCTGATGATCAATCTGCCGGTGTTCGTCGCGGTGTCGCTGGCCACCCGCCCGGTGGATGCCGCGGTGACCGAGCGTTTCTTCCGCATCGCTGCGCCGCAGTGGTATCGGCGTCACGGTAAAAAGGTGATTCGGACCCACAACGCCCGAGAAAGCGCAGCACACAACGATTAGCGCTCGCCGCAGTTGGCCCGGTAGCGCTCGCTGTCGGCACCCAGCGTCACGCGCTCGCTGACCTTGCTGTAGAAGAACGCGCCGCCGCTGTCCGTCGGCGACGCGAGGGCGTATTCCCCGCAGACGCCATAGCCCTTGTTGACCTCGTGCATGGCCGTCAGCTCGACCTTGATTGGGTCACGGCGCTCGCTGGCGAGCGAGGCGGCGATGGCCTGCTCGATGCGTTCGTCGAGCTGGCTGTCGGAGAACGCCTGGTAGCCGAAGATCGCGGCGAAGGCGATGACGCAGGTGGCGAGAGGGATGATCAGGTTGTGCATCGGGCGATCCCTGGTGGTTGGTTCGCGGGGCCGCTAGGCATCGCCAGGCAGGCGAGGCGTCCGTCGGCGAAGGCCGTTGAAGCCTTCGCCGATGGACGTAGCCGCGGCGCTCAGTTCACCTGCGGCGCCAGTTCGCCGGTCTCGTAGCGCTGGGCCATCGCTTCCAGGCCGAGCGGCTTGATGCGGCTGGCGTTGCCGGCCGTGCCGAAGGCCTCGAAACGGGCGGTGCACAGCTCGCGCATGGCGCCGACGGTCTCCTTGAGGAACTTGCGCGGGTCGAACTCGGTCGGATTCTGGGCCAGGAAGCGGCGCACCGCGCCGGTCGAGGCCAGCCGCAGGTCGGTGTCGATATTGACCTTGCGCACGCCGTGGCGGATGCCTTCGACGATCTCCTCGACCGGCACGCCGTAGGTCTCGGGGATCTTGCCGCCATACTCGTTGATGATCTCGAGCCACTCCTGGGGCACCGAGGAGGAGCCGTGCATCACCAGGTGCGTATTGGGGATGCGCTCGTGGATGTGCCGGATGCGCGCGATGGACAGCGTGTCGCCGGTCGGCGGACGGGTGAACTTGTAGGCGCCGTGGCTGGTGCCGATGGCGATCGCCAGGGCATCGACGTGGGTCGCGGCAACGAAGGCGGCGGCCTCCTCGGGATCGGTGAGCATCTGTTCATGGGACAGCGTGCCCACGGCGCCGACGCCATCCTCTTCGCCGGCCTGGCCGGTCTCCAGGCTGCCCAGGCAACCCAGCTCGCCCTCGACGGAAACCCCGCAGGCGTGCGCCATCTCGACGCTGCGCCGGGTCACGTCGACGTTGTAGGCGTAGTCCGCGGGGGTCTTGCCGTCTTCCTCGAGCGAGCCGTCCATCATCACCGACGAGAAACCCAGCTGGATCGAGCGCTGGCAGACGGCGGGGCTGGTGCCATGGTCCTGATGCATGACCACCGGAATGTGCGGGAACTCCTCGATCGCGGCCAGGATGAGATGGCGCAGGAAGGGCGCGCCGGCGTACTTGCGGGCGCCGGCGGAGGCCTGGACGATCACCGGCGAATCGGTGGCGTCGGCGGCTTCCATGATGGCGCGCATCTGTTCCAGGTTGTTGACGTTGAAGGCCGGCACGCCGTAGCCGTAATCGGCGGCGTGGTCGAGGAGTTGGCGCAGGCTGATCAGGGCCATGGGTGTGCGTTTTCCTGATGGTGATAAACGGGGCGGCTAAAGTGCCGCCCCGGATTGGTGATGCTGGATTTTCTGGATTTACAGGCCGGCTTACTTGGCTGCGTCCTGCAGGGCCACCACCGCCGGCAACTGCTTGCCCTCGACGTACTCGAGGAAGGCGCCGCCGCCGGTCGAGATATACGAGACTTTGTCCTCGATGGCGTACTTGTCGATCGCCGCGAGGGTGTCGCCGCCACCGGCGATGGAGAAGCCGTTGCTCGCGGCGATCGCCTGGGACAGCGCCTCGGTGCCCTTGCCGAACTGATCGATCTCGAACACCCCGACCGGGCCGTTCCAGAGGATCGTGCCGGCATCCTTGAGCAGCGCGCCGAAGCGCGAGGCGGTATCGGGGCCGATGTCGAGGATCATCTCGTCGTCTTTGACCTGGTCGACCGGGCGTACCATAGCCTCGGCCGATTCGGAGAACTCGGTGGCGACCACGACGTCGGTGGGCAGCGGGATCTCGACCTTGGCCATCAACGCCTTGGCCTGGTCCACCAGGTCGGCCTCATGCAGCGACTTGCCGACATTGTGGCCCGCCGCGGCGATGAAGGTGTTGGCGATGCCGCCGCCGACGATCAGCTGGTCGCATTTCTCGGACAGCGCATTGAGCACCTCGAGCTTGGTCGACACCTTGGAGCCGCCGACGATCGCCACCATCGGGCGCGCCGGCGTGGCCAGGGCCTTTTCCAGCGCCTCGAGTTCGCGGGCCAGCAGCGGTCCGGCACAGGCGTCGGCGGCGAAACGCGCCACGCCGTGGGTCGAGGCCTGGGCGCGGTGCGCGGTGCCGAAGGCGTCCATGACGTAGATGTCGCAGAGCTTGGCGTAGGCCCGGGCGAGTGCCTCGTCGTCGCTTTTCTCGCCGCGGTTGTAGCGCACGTTCTCGAGCAGCACGACCTCGCCTTCGCCGACCTCGACCGGGTTGTCGAGATAGTCGTCGACCAGGCGCACCGGCTGGCCGAGCAGCTTGCCCAGATGGGTGGCGACCGGCGCCAGCGAGAACTCGTCGGCGGGCTCGCCTTCGCTGGGACGACCCAGGTGACTCATCAGCAGCACCTTGGCGCCGGCGTCGCGCGCGGCCTCGATGGTCGGCAGGCAGGCGCGGATACGAGCGTCGGAGGTGACGCTGCCCTGCTTGACCGGGACGTTGAGATCTTCGCGAATCAGCACGCGCTTGCCGGCGAGTGTCAGGTCGGTCATCTTGCGCACGTTCATGGACAGATGCTCCTCATGGTGGCTGAACTCGGGAGTGGAACCGGGATAGGTCGTGTTCGGGTGCGGGCGGGGCATGGCTAGGGACGTGCATCGAGCTCGGCCAGCCGCGCGGCGACGTCGAGCATGCGATTGGCGAAGCCCCATTCGTTGTCGAACCAGCTGAGCAGCTTGACCAGGTGGCCGCCGGCGACCCGGGTCTGAGTGGCGTCCACGATACCCGAGCGCGGATCGTGGTTGAAGTCGACCGAGGCCATGGGCTCTTCAGTGTAGCCGAGCCGCCCGGCCAGACGCGTGCGGCTGGCCTCGGCGAGCAGCGCGTTGACCTCGCTGGCAGTGGTGCGTTGTCGCACGGAAATCGCCATGTCCATCGCCGAGACGTTGATCGTTGGCACCCGCACATGCAGGCATTCGAAGCGGCCGGCGAGCTTCGGCATCAGCCGCTCGATGCCGCGCGCCAGGCCTGTGTCGACGGGAATGATCGACTGCATCGCCGAACGCGTCAGGCGCAGGTCGGACTTGTGGTAGGCGTCGATCACCGGCTGGTCGTTCATCGCCGAATGGATGGTGGTGGTCACGCCGTGCTCGATGCCCAGCGCCTCGTCGAGCACGGTGAGGATCGGTATCAGGCAGTTGGTGGTACACGAGGCGGCCGAGACGATGCGCATTGCCGGCTCGAGCGCGGCTTCGTTGATGCCGCCGACCACGGTCAGGTCGACGTCGGATTCGGCGGGCTGCGAGAACAGCAGGCGTCGGGCCCCGGCGGCGAGGTGATGTTCGGCGGTGGCGCGGTCCTTGAAACTGCCCGAGCACTCGATCACCAGGTCGATGTCCAGTGCCTTCCAGGGCAGGCGTTGCGGGTCGGGCTCACGGAGCAGCTTGATCGCCCGACCGTTGATCGCGAGCGTGTCGCCGTCGATGGCGACCTCGCCGGGAAAGCGCCCGTGGGTGGTGTCGTAGCGGGTCAGGTAGGCGACGGTCGCCGGGTCGGAGAGCTCGTTGATCGCCACCACCTCGAGTCCCGCGTCGCGCTCGAGCTCGGGGCGCTCGACCAGCGCGCGCAGCACACATTGGCCGATGCGGCCGTAACCGTTGATGGCGATGCGGTGGGGCATGGTGGGCTCGACGCTGGTGACGATCGGAAGGCGATTCTAGCGCAAAGCGCGCAATGCCCCAACCGGCCGGCCCGCAGGCCACCGGCTCAGTCGATATGCGGATTGAGCAACAGCCGCCCATGAATGTCGCCGTTGATCATCGCCTCGGCGCGCTCGGCGATCGTCTCCATGCCGAGTTCCTCGTAATGCATGGCGTGGCGTACCGACTCGGGAAGCTCGACGATGCGCTGCCAGGCCTCGCGGCGCCGGGTCAACGGCTGCATTGCGCTGTCGATGCCGAGCAGCGAAACGCCGCGCAGGATGAACGGCATCACTGTGGTGGGCAGTTCGCTGCTGCCGGCCAGGCCCACCGCGGCGGCCAGCCCGTGGTATTCCATCTGCGCCAGCACGTTGGCGAGTACGTTGTCGCCGACGGTGTCGATGGCGCCGGCCCAGCGGCTCTTCTCCAGCGGCCGCGGTTCGCCTTCGAACTCGTGGCGCCCGAGCACTTCGGCCGCGCCCAGTTCTTTGAGCCACGAGTCCTGGTCGGGCTTGCCGGTGACCGCATGCACCTCGTAGCCGTCATGGGCGAGCATCTTCACCGCCCAACTGCCCACGCCGCCGGTGGCGCCGGTGACCACCACCCGGGCGCCGCGCGCCAGGCCCACCTCCTCCAGGCGCATCACGCTGAGCATGGCGCTCAGACCGGCGGTGCCGAACAGCATCGCCTCGCGAGTGGAGAGCCCCTCGGGACAGGGCACCAGCCACTCCTCGTCGACCCGCATGGTCTCGGCGAAGCCGCCCCAGTAGCGTTCGCCGACCCCCCAGCCGGTGAGGATCACCTTGTCGCCCGGGGCGAAACGCTCGCCCTCGCAACTACGCACCGTACCGGCGAAGTCGATGCCCGGCACGAACGGGTAGTCCTGGACGATCTTGCCCCTGCCGGTCACCGCCAGCGCGTCCTTGTAGTTGAGATCGGAAAAGTCGATGTCGACGGTCACGGCGCGCTCGGGCAGGCGCTCCTCGTCGATCGTTTCGACCCGGGCGCGCGGGTCTTCATCCTTGAGCATCAGCACGCGGGGCATGGTTGTCTCCTGAATAGTTGTCTCGTGACGGTTAGGCATCTCACGATCTTCCCAGACTAGCCGCCGCATCGGGGTCCGGCAATGCCGGCCCGGACGCGAGTGCTTGCCAGCGTGGGGGCCTTTGCTACCATCGACGGATTGTCGGCAGCTCCGCCCCGCGGCGGCTTGCCAGAAGCCTCGACAGGCCCGGCCAATCCGGTGTCCCAGGCGCGAAACAGGAGCGAAATGGCAGCATGAAACCACGCGAAACCGGTTGGCGGCATCTGGTGCATTCGACCCGCTACTCCCTCAAGGGCTTCAAGGCGGCGTTCGTCAACGAGGCGGCCTTTCGCCAGGAGGCGGTGCTGTGTCTGTTGCTGCTGCCACTGGCCTGGTGGGTCGGCGAAACCCCGGTCGAGTGGCTGTTGCTGGTCGGCAGCTGCGTGGCGGTGCTGATCGTCGAGCTGCTCAACAGCGCGGTGGAGACCGTGGTCGATCGCATCGGTCCCGAGCATCACGTGCTGTCGGGGCGAGCCAAGGACATCGGTTCCGCCGCGGTGATGCTGTCGCTGATCATGGCCGGACTGACCTGGGGCTTGCTGCTGTGGCAGCGCCTGCCCGGTTGAGCCTCGTCTGGAGGCGGTGAGCGCAGCGCCCGGCTGGCTTCTACTACAGTGAAAGTACCGGGTGCGTCAGCATGTCGCGTTCAGTCGTTTGTCTGCTTGTCTGGCCGCGACGCCCCCGGTATCGTCACGGGTCTTTCCATTAGTCCCGGACGGCGCCGCCTCCGACACCCACTACGCCAGCGTCAATAACAATTGGCCGCGAAAAATCTAAAGGAGCAGCACAGATGCGTTTGATCCTCTTGGGCGCCCCCGGTGCCGGCAAAGGTACGCAAGCCCAGTTCATTTGCGAGCGCTTCGGCATTCCGCAGATTTCCACCGGCGACATGCTGCGCACCGCGGTCAAGGAAGGCAGCGATCTGGGCCTCAAGGTCAAGGAGATCATGAACAGCGGTGGGCTGGTGTCCGACGACATCATCATCGCCCTGGTCAAGGAGCGCATCGGCCAGCCGGACTGCGCCAATGGTTTCCTGTTCGACGGTTTCCCGCGGACCATTCCGCAGGCCGACGCGATGAAGGAGGCCGACGTCAAGCTCGACCACGTGGTCGAGATAGCCGTCGACGACGAGGAGATCGTCAAGCGCCTGGCGGGTCGCCGCGTGCATCCCGGGTCGGGGCGCGTCTACCATCTCGAGTACAACCCGCCCAAGGAAGAGGGCCGGGACGACGTCACCGGCGAGACGCTGATCCAGCGCGAGGACGACAGCGAGTCGACGGTGCGCAATCGCCTGTCGGTCTATCACGAGCAGACCGAGCCGCTGGTCGCCTACTACCGCGAATGGGCCGAGCAGGCGCCCGGCGAGGCGCCGGGCTATCACCGCATCGCCGGGATCGGCACGGTCGACGACATCAAGCGGCAGGTGATCGAGGCGCTGGAAGGCTGACGCCGCGACACTGCCTTCAGGCTCGCAAGCAAGGACAGCCCGGCCCCGGTGGCCGGGCTGTTTGCGTCGGGCGGCTGCCGCGCGCGGCTTTTGCCGACTCGCCGCCGGCCGTATAATGCCCGCGCCATTCCACCAGGCGTAATTGCCATGTCGACACTGCTGGCCCTGGATGCCTCTTCGAGCGCCTGCTCGTGCGCGCTGTGGCGCGACGGCGAGGTGCTGTCGCGCTTCGCGCTGACTCCCCGCGAGCACACCCGGCGCTTGATGCCGATGATCGATGAGTTGCTCGCCGAAGCCGGGCTTGCCCCCGCCGATCTCGATGCATTGGCCTACGGTCACGGGCCGGGCTCGTTCACCGGACTGCGGATCGCCGCCGGCGTCGCCCAGGGCCTGGCGTTCGGCCTCGAGCGGCCGCTGCTCGGCGTGTCGACGCTCGCGGCGCTGGCGCTGGCCGCCCATCATCAGTTGCACGTGCGCTACGTGGTGCCCGCGCTCGACGCGCGCATGAACGAGATCTACGTTGCCGCCTATCACTGCCGTGACGGCGAACTCACCGCGCTGGCCGACGAGGCGGTGATGCCCCCCGAGCGCTTCGAGCTGCCCGCCGAGCGCCGCGATGTCGACTGGTGTGGCGTGGGCTCCGGCTGGACGCTGTGGGAGTCGATGCCGATCTGGGTGCAGGACGCCATGGCCCAGCGGCTGCCCGAGCGCCAGCCCAGCGCGGAATGGATGGTGCGCCTGGCGGCTCAGGCGCACGCGCGTGGCGAGGGCCGGGCGCCGCACGAGGCCACGCCGGTCTATCTGCGTAACGAGGTGGCCTGGAAGCGCGCCTAGATGGAACACGCTTGGACCGCGGCCCCGCGTTGGGCGTTCAATGGCCGCTCGTTGAACGCCCCGGGGGGCGACTCGTTTATTCTCTTGGGCGCCCTAGCCGGTCTAGCCGCTTCAGGCGACCGTGTTGCCATGCGCTTTGGTGCTTTCGCTGATCACAAGGACTGCTGACAATGGATTGGTTCCAGTTGGTTGCGCTGTCGCTCATCCAGGGACTCACCGAGTTCCTGCCCATCTCCTCCTCGGCGCACCTGATTCTGCCCTCGCAGATACTCGGCTGGCCCGACCAGGGACTGGCCTTCGACGTCGCCGTGCATATCGGTACGCTGGCGGCGGTGATGATGGCCTTTCGCCGCGAGGTGGTGGTCATCCTGGGCGGCTGGTTCGGCCAGTTCGCCGGCAGCGGGTCGCTGGCCTCGCGCCAGACCGACGCCAGCTGGCTGGGCTGGATGGTGCTGCTGGCGACGCTGCCGGCGGTGATCGTCGGCGGCCTGTTCAACGACCTGATCGAGACCTCGCTGCGCTCGTCGCTGGTGATCGCGCTGGCGACGCTGGGTTTCGGGGTGTTGCTGTGGTGGGCCGACGCGCGCGGCAGCCGTAATCGCGATCTCGCCAGCCTGACCGCCAAGGCGGCGCTGATCATCGGCGTGTACCAGGCGCTGGCGCTGATCCCCGGTACCTCGCGCTCGGGCATCACCATCACCGCGGCGCTGTTGCTGGGCTTCGATCGTCAGAGCTCGGCGCGCTTCTCGTTTCTGCTATCGATCCCGCTGATCATCGCCGCGGGCGCCCTGAAAGGCCTGGAACTCGCCGAGACCGGTACCGACGCCGCGCTGCACGACGTACTGTTGGGCATCGGGCTGTCGTTCGTCGCCGCGCTGGTGTGCATCAAGCTGTTCCTGGCGGCGCTGGATCGCATCGGCATGTGGCCGTTCGCCGTCTATCGGCTGGTGCTCGGCGTCGTATTGCTGGGGTTGTGGCTGGCATGACGCCGACGCCCCCGGTGGTGGTCGGCGAACCGCTGCGCCCGCTCGCCGAGCGCCTCGGCCTGAAGTGGATGGCGAGCCCCCCGGCTGAGGGCCTGTGGCTGATCGAGACCGCCGAGGGGCTGGCGATCGCCGGCGACCCGGCAGGCTATGGCAAGCCACTGTCGGCCGACTTCGTCGCCGGCAAGGCCGATCATCGGCGGCGTTTCGGCGGCGGCCGCGGCCAACTGGTCGCCAAGGCCTGCGGGCTGGCCAGGGGGATGACGCCGAGCGTGATCGACGCCACCGCCGGGCTGGGCCGCGACGCCTTCGTGCTGGCCGGGCTGGGCGCCGAGGTGCTGATGCTCGAGCGCGTGCCGGCGATCGCCGCGTTGCTCGAAGATGCCCTGGCGCGGGCGGGCCGTGACCCTGAAGTCGCCGAGATCGCCGCGCGCATGCGGCTGCGGCGCGTCGACGCCGGCGATCCTCGGGCCTTGCTCGCGGCGGCGGGTGAGGCGCGCTTCGCCCCCCAGGTGATCCATCTCGATCCGATGTTCCCGCACCGCGACAAGTCGGCGCTGGTCAAGAAGGAGATGCGCGTGTTCCGCGAGCTCGCCGGCGACGACGACGACGCGCCGCGGTTGCTGGAAGCAGCGCTGGACGTCGCCACCCACCGGGTGGCGGTCAAGCGCCCGCGCAAGGCACCGCCGATCGCCGGGCCGCGGCCGGCCCACACCCTCGAGGCCAAGACCAGCCGCTACGATCTCTACGTTCACCGCTCGCTGCGCAACTGAGCGTGCTCCTCGCTTTCGGGCGAGGGGGCGCCGAGCATCTGCGGGTCGGCCACCTCGCGCTGCTGGGCGAGTTGCAGCAGGCGGTGGCGCAGGGTCGGGTCGAACAGGCTGCGGCTGCGGGTCAGCGCCTCCTGAAGCAGGCTGTCGAAGGCCAGCTTGCCGTTTTCCTGCCATAGCCAGCCTTCGCTTTCCAGGGTGTCCAGCAGCCCGCTGAACAAGCGTCGGTCGAAGAATTCCGGGGCATTGAGCCCCGACAGCAGCGTCAGCCGCTCGGCGAGCTGGCGGCTGTGCTCCTCGAGCTCCTCGCGGCTCAGGCTGGCGCTGGGCCGGCTCAGCAGGGCCGCCAGCAGCAGGTAGCCGCGCTCCAGGGTCGGCTGGGCCAGCCGACCCAGCAGTTGCAGTTGCTCGGCCTCGACGCTGAGCCCGGCGGGGCGTTGCCAGGTGTCGCCGTGGCGTTCGAGCAGGCCGTGGCGGGTCAGGGTGTCGAGGGTGACGCCCAGCGCCTGGCGGAAATCCGCCGCCGGCAGGCTGGCGAACTGCTCCCGGGCGACCAGCGGCCAGGCCGGGGCGAGGCGCTGGTCGAGCGTCTCGAGATCGAAGCGCGGGTTGTTGCGAAAGGCGAACGCCACCAGCGCGGGCAGCGCGAACAGATGCTGGACGTTGTTGCGATACCAGGTCAGCAGCGTGGCCTGCTGGCCGCTGGCCAGGATCAGCTCGCCGAGCGCCTGCGCCCGGCGTTCGATGAAGCCCAGCCAGGCGGCCTCGGCCAGCCATTCGCGCGGCGCGCCGTCGGGCAGGCTGCGATGCGCGCCGCCGGGCAGGTCGCGCTGAAGCGCGACGAGCAGGGCCAGCTGGCGTTCGATCAGTTCCGCCTCGATCGCCTGGTGCGGTGTCGCCAGCAGCACCAGCGCGCACAGGTTGACCGAGTTCAACGCCGCGGCGGCGTTGATGCGCAGGCCGAGCTCGCGACCCAGCCGGGGCACGGCCCGCGTCAGCCACGGCGGCCGGTTCTCATGGGCGGTGCGTCGCCACTCGGGGGTCTCGCGATCGAGGAACTCGCTCAGCTTGAGCGGTTCGCCGATATTCACCTGGACCCGGCCGAACGGCTGGCGCAGCTGGCCGAGCACGCGCAGCAGGTCGAAGGGTGATTCCTGCTTCTTGCGCCCGCCCTGCAGTTCCTTGAGATAGCTGGCGCTCTCCAGCACTTTCTCGTAGCCGATGTAGACCGGCACGAAAGCCAGCTCTCGGCGGTTGTCGGGAGCGCCGCGCAGGTAGGAGCGCAGGGTCATCGCCAGCATGCCGGGACGCGGGGTGAGCAGCCGGCCGCTGCGCGAGCGCCCGCCCTCGATGAAGTATTCCACCGCATGGCCGCGCGACAGCAGGCGATGCAGGTACTCGTTGAACACCGCGCCGTAGAGCCGGTTGTCCTTGAAGCTGCGACGCAGGAAGAACGCCCCGCCGCGGCGCAGCAGCGGACCGATCAGCGGCATGTCCAGGTTGCGTCCCGCGGCCACCTGCGGCGGGGTCAGGCCCTCGCGGTAGAGCACGTAGGAGAGCAGCAGATAGTCGATGTGGCTGCGATGGCAGGGCACGTAGATCAGCGTGTGATCGCCGGCCAG
Source organism: Halomonas sp. HP20-15 (assembly GCF_033446685.1). NCBI lineage: Bacteria > Pseudomonadati > Pseudomonadota > Gammaproteobacteria > Oceanospirillales > Halomonadaceae > Halomonas > Halomonas sp. HP20-15. The sequence goes on from NZ_JAWQLY010000014.1 coordinate 68,468, forward strand.
CGCCTTGACGCCTGCCATGCCGTTGACGCGTACTCCGGCGTAGAGTTGATTCCACAGCCGGTGCAGCAACTGGTCGAGAAAGCGCAGCACCGGATAGCTCATGTTGGAGGCGATCTCGCGGCCGTAGCGCAGCGCGCGCCGCTCGCCGCGCGCACGCGACTGGCCCAGTGCGGCGCTGGTCTCGGTGATGGTGCGCTGAATCTCGGGGCTGGCGATCAGGCCGTGGATCAGCGTGCGCCGGTGCGACAGGTCGGGGCCCAGTACGCGAGTGCGCACGCGCCGGAAGTGCACCCGCAGCACCCGCGATACCTTGCGGCTGGTCAGCGCGCTGGGTCGCTCGTCGAGCAGCTCGCGCAGCGACAAAGGCTCGCCCAGGTGCAACTCGACGTTGCGGCCGTTGACCAGCACCGACAGCGCTCGGCGCAGGCGGCCGGTGAGCTGCCAGCTGTCGGCGGCGAGCAGCTTCCAGAAACCGAAGTCCTTGCCCGGGGCGCGGCCCCAGAACACGCTGACCGGCACCAGCTGGACGTCGCTACCGGGCGCGGCGGCGAGCGCGTCGATGATCCCGGCCAGTGGCGACTGGGGCCGGCGGCGCGGCCACAGGCGGCGCTTGTGCACCGGCAGCGCCAGGCAGCCGCGTAGCGTCAGGGCGCCCAGTTGCCAGCGACGATCCGGGTCGGGCAGGCCATGACGGCGGCAGAAATCGCCCAGCAGCAGGCGATCTGAGAGCGCCGGATGCGGCAGCACGTAGAGCGTGGGGCGGTTTGGGTCGAGATTGAGCCGCTCGGGCTCGGGTTCGACCAGGCGCAGTTCGGCCCAGGCGGCCAGCAGGCGGCGAAGTGCGGTGCGTAACGGGTCCAGCAGCGGGTTCAGCAAAGCCATCCGAATGCCGATTCAGAGAATGTTCAGGCATTATAGCGACATGACCCGCCCCGATGTCGGCATCGATGATGGTGGGGAAAGACAGGGAACAGGGGACAGGCGATGCGCGGGGTTTGGCGAGACGGCAACCGGTTCGCGTTGCTGCCGGAAAGCGCATGCTTTCTGCCGGCGATGACCGAGGCCATCGCGGCGGCGCGGTATTCGATCATTCTCGAACTCTATCTGGCGGAGTCGGGGCGGCTGGCCAACCAACTGATCGATGCGCTGATCGCCGCGGCGGCGCGCGGCGTGCCGGTACTGGTGCTGCTCGACGGCTATGGGTCGATGGGGCTGCAGGTCGAGGATCGCCGGCGTCTGGCCGATGGCGGCGTAGCGTTGCGTTTCTTCAATCCGCTGGCCTGGCGCCGGCTGGCCAAGAACCTGACCCGCGATCACCGCAAGTTGCTGGTGATCGACGGCCGTGTCGCCTTCACCGGCGGCTTCGGCGCCAGCGACACCTTTCTCGATGCCTGGTTCGAAGTCGCGGTGCGCATCGAGGGGCCGGTGGTGGCCGACTGGATGCGGCTGTTCTCGCGGCTGTGGGATTCGCCGCTGACCCGTGGCGAGGGCGATCCGCGGCTGGTCAAGGGCCTGCAGCTGGCGATCGCCCCGCTCGAGGACTACCAGGGCATGCGCGGCCGGGTGGTGTGGGGCCAGGGCTATCGCTATCAGGCGGTGCGGCTGTCGCTGCACCAGCAGATCGGCAACGCCCAGCGGTGCATCTGGTTCTGCACGCCCTATTTCGTGCCCACCCTGAGCCTGCGGCGTCGCTTGGCGCGGGCGGCCAGGCGCGGCGTCGACGTGCGGCTGCTGCTGCCCGGCGAGGCCCACGACCACCCGGGCATTCGCTATGCCGGTCAGCGCTTCTACCGGCGGCTGTTGCGTGCCGGGGTGCGCATCTACGAGTACCAGCCGCGTTTCATCCACGCCAAGTTCTCGCTGGCCGACGACTGGGCGACGATCGGCTCCTGCAACTTCGATCACTGGAGCCTGCAATGGAATCTGGAGGCCAACCAGGAAGTCCATGATGCGCGTTTCGCCAAGGAGGTGGCGGCGCTGTTCGAGAGGAACTTCGCGCAGAGCCGCGAAATACTGTCCGCACAGTGGGCCCAGCGGCCGCTCGGCCAGCGCCTGCGCGAATGGATCTTCGGCACGCTGGATGCCTGGGTGACACGGCTCAAGTAGCCTTCCGGGCTGCGGGCTGCGGGCTGCGGGCTGCGGGCTGCGGGCTGCGGGCTGCGGGCCGACCATTCTGCTCGTCGCTCGTCGCTCGTCGCTCGTCGCTCGTCGCTCGTCGCTCGTCGCTCGTCGCTCGTCGCTTAGCGGCGCTTGCCTCCGCGCCCGGCGGGCTTCTTCTTGCGCGGCGCCGGCTTGGGCTTTTCCGGCGGGACGCGATAATGCAGGTAGAGATCGAGCACCAGCTCGGGAAGCTGGATGACTAGCCGTTCGGCCTCGCGCGGATCGGCGATGAACTCGGCCATGTCGGGCTCGTCGTCGAACAGCCCCGATAGTGCCATGAACGGCAGCAGCAGGGTCGCCGCGGCTTCCTCGTCGTCCTCGAACCAGGCCGCTTCGTCGAGAAACACGCCTTCCATGAAGCCGGCGCACCAGTCGCCGATCGGGGTCTCCTCGGGGGCGACGCCATCGAGGGCCAGCTCGAATGGAAGTTCGGGCAGCTGGCCCTGTTCCAGCGCGACGATGGCATTGCCGCGCAGGCGCTCGAGCAGGCCAAGGATCGTCTCGCGCTCGCTGTCGTCGGCGAACGCCGGCTCGCCGTGGAAGAGCTCGCTGATCCAGGTCGCCGCCGGCACCTCGCGAGGCGCGACGGCCAGCGCGACCAGGAAACCGTGGGCGCCGATGATGTCCAGAGCGTCGGCGCCTGCGCGCTCGGAATCGAGAAAATCGTCGAGCAGGTCCAGCGCTTCGTCGTCGAGCAGCGGTTGCGGCGGGGGCGTATCTGACATCGGCATGTTTCCTTAAAAACAAGGATCGAACGAAGACTGGACGCGCTTGCCGCGCGCCGTGTTCGTCGGCATTCTAGCACCTCTATGCAAGTACCGACGCTCCCCACTCCCGACGCCGACTGGCTGGCCGCGCTCGATCGCGATGCGCTGCACGCCGCGGCGCATGAGCGCGCCGCCGAAGCGTGGCGGCTGGCCTGCGAAGTGCATCCGCGGTTGCCGCGTCCGGCGGTCTGGCTCGACCTGCGCGGCAGGGGCGCCGGTCAGGCGCATTTCGGTCGTGGCGGGCTGCGCTTCAACCCGCAGCTGCTCGCCGAGAACCGGTTGGCGTTCTTCACCGACGTGATCCCCCACGAAATGGCCCATTGGCTGGTCCATCACCTCGACGAAGGCCCGCGGGTGCGCCCCCATGGCCGCGAATGGAAGCACGTGATGCGCGCGCTCTATGGGCTCGAGCCGCGCGCGACGCACGTCTTCGATACGCGGACGGCGAGCCCGGCGCCGTATCGCTATCGTTGCGCCTGCCGCGATCACTTCTTCAGCCGCCGCCGCCACGCCAATGCGCGCGCGGGGCGGGACTACTTCTGCCGCAAGTGCCGAGGTGAGCTAATCTACAAGGATTATGCCGCAACCTAATTCTCTCGTAATTATTTGATATAAAAGCGGAATTTGCTGCTACCAATGTCTAATTGGGGGGCTCGCCCCTGCTGGGTATAAGCTGTCTACAATTTCAGTGTTGGTCTGGCCAACCAAAGCCGGGCCGGCTCGACGAGATCGAGGCCACCACTTCCAGGCATAGAGGCGCGACATGACCGAGCAGCAGAAAGTCCATCCAGTCAGTGAGGAGTTTGCCGCCAACGCATGGGCCGACAAGGAGAAATACCTGTCGATGTACCAGCAGTCGGTCGACGACCCTGAAGGCTTCTGGGCCGAGCAGGCCAAGCGCCTCGACTGGTCCAAGGCGCCGACCAAGATCAAGCACGCCACCTTCGATGCCGACAACGTGGACATCCGCTGGTTCGAGGATGGCCAGCTCAACGCCAGCGTCAACTGCCTGGATCGTCATCTGGAGACGCGCGGCGACCAGCCGGCGATCATCTGGGAGGGCGACGATCCCAATCAGAGCAAGACCCTGACCTACCGCGAGTTGCATGCGCAGACCTGCCAATTGGCCAATGCATTCAAGGCGCTAGGCGTCGGCAAAGGCGATGTGGTGACGCTCTACATGCCGATGATCCCCGAAGCGGCCATGGCGATGCTGGCCTGCGCGCGCATCGGTGCCATCCACTCCGTCGTGTTCGGCGGCTTCTCTCCGGATGCCTTGGCCCAGCGTGTCGTCGATGCCCAGTCGAAGCTGGTGATCACCGCCGACGAGTCGGTGCGTGGCGGCAAGCACGTGCCGCTCAAGGACAATGTCGACGCTGCGCTGACTCGCAAGGGCACCGATGTGGTCGACAATGTGCTGGTGGTCAAGCGCACCGGTGGCGACATCGACTGGCACGACGATCGCGACGTCTGGTACCACGAGGTGGTCGAGAAGCAGGCCACCGATTGCGCCGCCGAGACCATGAATGCCGAGGATCCGCTGTTCATCCTCTATACCTCGGGTTCCACCGGGGCGCCCAAGGGGCTCAAGCACACGACGGGCGGTTATCTGCTGCACGCCGCGCTGACCCATCAATATGTATTCGATTACCAGGAGGGCGAGGTCTACTGGTGCAGTGCCGACGTCGGCTGGGTTACCGGGCACAGTTACATCGTCTACGGCCCGCTGGCCAACGGCGCGACCACGCTGATGTTCGAAGGCGTGCCCAGCTACCCGACGCCGGGGCGCATCGGCGAGGTGATCGACAAGCACCACGTCTCGATCCTGTATACCTCGCCCACCGCGATCCGGGCGCTGATGGCTCACGGCGACACGGTGATGGACAGCAGCAAGCGTGACAGCCTGCGCGTGCTGGGTTCGGTCGGCGAGCCGATCAACCCCGAGGCCTGGGAGTGGTTTTATCGGGTTATCGGCAACAGCCGGTGTCCGATCGTCGACACCTGGTGGCAGACCGAGACCGGCGGCATCATGATCGCGCCGCTGCCCGGTGCCATCGACCTCAAGCCGGGCTCGGCGACGCGGCCGTTCTTCGGCGTGATACCGGCATTGGTCGACAACGAGGGCAACATCCTCGAGGGCGCCACCAACGGCAATCTGGTGATCCTCGATTCCTGGCCGGGACAGGCGCGCTCGATCTGGCAGAACCACGAGCGCTTCGTGCAGACCTATTTCTCGGCCTACCCGGGCAAATACTTCACCGGCGACGGCTGCCGACGCGACGAGGACGGCTACTACTGGATCACCGGGCGCGTCGACGACGTGATCAATGTCTCGGGGCATCGCATGGGCACCGCCGAGATCGAGTCCTCGCTGGTCGCCCACAAGGCGGTGGCCGAGGCCGCGGTGGTCGGCTACCCCCACGACATCAAGGGCCAGGGTATCTATATCTACGTCACTCTGGGCGACGAATACGAGCCCAGCGACGAGCTCAAGAAGGAACTGACCCAGTGGGTGCGCAAGGACATCGGTCCGATCGCCTCGCCGGACGTGATCCAGTGGGCGCCGAGTCTGCCGAAGACCCGCTCGGGCAAGATCATGCGCCGCATCCTGCGCAAGATCGCCGCCAACGAGACCGATGGACTGGGCGATACCAGCACCCTGGCCGATCCCAGCGTGGTCGAGGATCTGATCGAGAATCGCGCCAACCGCTGACATCGTTCAGCCAGTGCCGTCGGCCACCGGGGTCGCCAGCTCCGCTAATGGGCGGATATCGAAACGGCTGGACACGCCAGCTCGGCGACGGTTTCTGGCGACTCTCGCCGGCCTGCAGAGGCCGGCTTTTTCATGGCCGATCGCGTGCGTTGACAGCGGGCTTCGCGATGCTTGGGAATCGGCGTGGGCATGGGGTAACATGCCAGACACCCTAGGCGACAGGTCCGGCCGCGAAGAGTTCCGACGCGACGGCTCGCTGCAGGAGGATCCGGAGGAGACTCAATGGCTTTTGCCCAGAAATTTATCGTCGCCGATGACCACCCGCTGTTTCGGGCGGCGTTGACTCAGGCGTTGCGACAGGTCGCGCCACAGGCCGAGATCGTCGAGTCCGACACCATGGATGCGACGACCGAGGTGGTGACGCGTCACCCCGATGCCGACCTGATTCTGCTCGACCTGCACATGCCGGGCGCGCATGGCTTTTCGGGGCTAATCCAGTTGCGTGGCCAGACCCCCGAGATCCCGGTAGCGGTGATCTCGGGCAGCGACGAGCCGCACGTGGTGCGCCGGGCGATCGATTACGGCGCCTCGGGATTCATTCCCAAGTCGTCGTCGTTGAGCGAAATCGCTGCGGCGGTCAGCGAGATCCTCGGCGGCGAGATTTGGCTGCCCGAGTCGCTGGCCAGCGTGCTCGGTGAGTCCGACGAGGAGGACACCCGCTTCGCCGAAGCGATCGCCTCGCTGACTCCACAGCAGTTCCGCGTGCTCAACATGCTCACCGAGGGCTTGCTCAACAAGCAGATCGCCTACGAGCTCAACGTCTCCGAGGCGACCATCAAGGCGCACGTCACGGCGATCCTGCGCAAGCTGGGCGTGCATTCGCGCACCCAGGCGGTGATCGCCGCGCAGAAGCTCGAGGTCGAACCGCCCAAGGTCGAATCCTGAGGCCGGAGGTGGCCTGAGCGGCGCTACACGCCTTCCGGAAACGTAAAAAGCCGCCTCCGCTGATCGTGCGGAGGCGGCTTTTTACGTTGTGTCGTCCATCGTCATGGCGACCAGCGCTCAGCGCAGGCTTGCCAGGAACTCGCGCATGGCGGCCACCGTTTCCTCGCTGCAGTGATGCTCGATGCCTTCGGAATCGGCGCGTGCCACGTCCTCGGGGACGCCCAGCGCGCGCAACGTGTCGAGTACCACGCCATGGCGCTGGGCGACGCGCTCGGCCAGCCCCACGCCCTGGGCGGTGAGAAAGATGCCGCGATAGGGACGGGCGATCACCAGGCCGTCGCGCTTGAGCTTGGCGATCACCTTGGATACCGCGGCCGCACTGACCCCGAAGCACTCGGCGAGATCGCTGGCGCGAGCCTCGCCGAGCTGGGCGTGCAGGTGGGCGATCTCCTCCACGTAATCCTCGACCAACTCGGTCTGATGGTCCTGCCGCACGCGCTTGAAATATTCATGTTTGGGCAGTGAGTTCATTCGAGACCCGGCTTGGTTAACCCGCGAGGGTGAAAAACAGGACGTACGCGTTGAGGCCAATGATCAGCGTACAGATGACGCCGCCGATCAGGGTCACGGCCTTGTGATTGACCAGGTTACCCATGACCTTGCGATTAGCCGTAAAGCATAACAGAGGCACCAGCGCGAACGGGATGCCGAAGCTGAGAATCACCTGGCTGGCGACCAGCGCCTTCTGTTCGGAGACGCCGAGCATGATCACCACCAGCGCCGGGGCCATGGTGATCAACCGCCGCAGCCAGATCGGGATCGTGAAGTTGACGAATCCCTGCATGATCACCTGGCCCGACAGGGTGCCGACGATCGACGACGACAAGCCGGCCAGCAGCAACGCCGCGCCGAAGATATGGCTGGCGGTCACCTGCCCCATCATCGGCGCGAGCAGCTTGTAGCTGTCGCTGATGGTGGCGATATCGACACGGCCCTGAGCATGGAATACCGCGGCGGCCATCGCCAGCATGCTCAGGTTGACCAGCCCGGCGATGGCCATGCCGATGATCACGTCGAGACGATAGTACTTCATCAGCCGCAGGCGCTGGCTGTCGTCGGTGACCTGGATGCGGTTCTGCGACAGTGCCGAATGCAGGTAGATGACATGCGGCATGATGGTCGCGCCGAGTATCCCCGCCGCCAGGTAGAGCGAATAGGCATCCGGGAAGCCGGGAATCAGCAAGCCCTTGAGCAGCGGCTCGGCGGCCGGTCGGCTGAGCAGCATCTCGAGCAGGAAACCTGAGGCGACGGCGAGAATCATCGAGCCGATGACGATCTCCATCAGCCGGAAGCCATAGCGGTGCAGGTGCAGGGCCAGGTAGGTGATCGCCCCGGTCAGCAGCGCGCCCTCCATCAACGACAGGCCGAACAGCAGGTTGAAGGCCAGCGCCGCGCCGAGGAACTCGGCGAGGTCGGTGGCGATGGCCACGACCTCCGCCTGTACCCAGTAGAACCAGACCAGCGGTCGCGGATAGCGTTCGCGGATGACCTGCGGGAGATTACGGCCGGTGGCCAGGCCCAGGCGTGCCGAAAGCGTCTGGATCAGCATCGCCATCAGGTTGGCGGTCAGCACCACCCACAGCAGCGCGTAGCCGTAACGCGACCCGGCTTCAATGTTGGTGGCGAAGTTGCCGGGGTCGATGTAGGCCACGGCGGCGATCAGTGCGGGACCGAAGAACGGCGTCCAGCCCCAGCGGCGGCGCTTGCCGCGCAGCGCGAAGGCCGCCTTGTCGCGGATCGCATTGTCGGAGATCGATTGCAGCATCGTGCAGACTCTCGATTAACTAATGTCCGGTTAACTGACGTCAGCGGTTAATTAACCGCAGTTAACAACTAGTCTACAGGTTAATTTGTAGTCTGCACGTTGGCCAATAGAGGTTCAGAAAATCCCCGATTGGCAGAACCTATCGGATCGGGCGATCGGTCGCCGGGGCGGCTAGTTTTCCTGACGCGAGGCGCGACTGGCCTGCAGGGTGCGCGTCAGCAGTGCGCGCAGCGCGGCGGGGCGAACCGGCTTGAGCAGTAGCTGATAGCCGCCGCGCTTGATCTCCTCGGCGACCTCCTCGGTGCGATCGGCGGTGATCACGATGCCCGGCACCGGCCCGTGACAGCGTTCGAGCAGCGCCTCGAGGGCCATCAGGCCGGTGACCTCGTTGTCGAGATGATAGTCGGCGAGGATCGCGTCGGGGTCGCCGTCGAGGTGGCGCAGCACCGATTTGGCGCCGCCGATCGAGGTGGCGGTGAACACCTCGCAGCCCCAGCCGGTCAGCATCGCCTTCATGCCCTCGAGAATCAGCGTTTCGTTGTCGATGCACAGAATGCGCGCACCCTTGAGCTTGTTGCTGGCGCGGCTCTTGGGAGGCTCCTCGCTGGCCTTGGCCACCTGCTGAGCGCTGACCGTCGGCACTTCGACGGAGAACACCGTGCCGAAGCCCTCCCATGAACGCACCTTGAGCGGGTGATCGAGCACACGGCTCATGCGATCGGCGATCGACAGCCCCAGGCCCAGGCCCTTTTCGCTTTCCTTGTGACGCGAGGCCTGGTCGAGGCGCCGGAACTCCTGGAAGATCTCGGCCTGCTTGGACTCGGGGATTCCCGGGCCGGTATCCCAGACCTGGATCGACAGCCGTCCGGCGCGGTGCCGGCAGCCCAGCAGCACGCGGCCATGCTGGGTGTAGCGCAGCGCGTTGGAGAGGAAGTTCTGCACGATGCGTCGCAGCATCTGGGCGTCGCTGTCGATCCACTGGGCGGTGGGGACGACCACCAGGTCGAGGCCGCGCTCGTCGGCCATCACTTCGAATTCGGCGCGCAGCGGGCGGAAGATATCGGCCAGCGCGAAGTGGCTGCGGCGTGGCGTGAGGGCACCGGCGTCTAGCTTGGAAATGTCGAGCAGGGTACTGAGCAGCTCCTCGGCGGCCTGCAGCGAATTGTCGATATGGCCCAGCGTCCGCGAGTGGTCGCTGGACAGTTCCTCCTGCGACAGCGCCGAGGTGAACAGCCGCGCGGCATTCAGTGGCTGCAGCAGGTCATGGCTGGCGGCGGCCAGGAAGCGGGTCTTCGAGGTGTTGGCGTCCTCGGCGACCTGCTTGGCCTGGCGCAGCGCCTGCTCGGCCTCGGCGCGCACGCGGTTTTCCTGGCGCAGCGCGGCGTTGGCCTCCGACAGTGCCTGGGTGCGTTCGCGCACGCGCTCCTCGAGATTCTCGTTGGTCTCCTTGAGGGCGATCTCGGCCAGGCGCCGCTCGGTGATGTCCTGGTAGAGCGCGAAGAAGCCGAGTATCCCGCCGCTGTCGCCGAAGTGCGGAGTGTAGGTGACCAGCAGGTAGCGTGTGCCGCCGTCGTCATCGTCCAGCGAGATCTCGAAGCTGACCCGCTCGCCGTCCAGCGCGCGATGCATCCACGGCATCCGCTCGCGGGCCACGGCGGATGAGATGACGTTGTCGACGCGCTCGCCGATCACCGCGTTGCGATCGACCTTGAAGACCTGCTCGTAGGCACGGTTGGTGAAGAGATAGCGACACTCCTTGTCGAAGTAGGCGATCAGCGCCGGCACGTTGTCGGTGTAGATGCGGATGTTGTTCTCGGAGCGGATCAGCGCTTCCTCGGTGCGCTTCTGCTGGGTGATGTCCTGGTAGGTGTAGACGAAGCCGCCGCCGGGCATCGGGTTGCCTTGCACCTCGAGCACGCTGCCGTCCTGGCGATAGCGCACGTAGCGGTGCGGGTGGCCCTGGCGGATGTTGTCCATCAGCAGTTCGACGTGCTCCTCGGGGTCGCCGGGGCCATATTCGCCGTTGAGGGCGTTGTAGCGCAGCACCTTGTCGAACGGCGCGCCGACCCGGATCAGGTGATCGGGGAAGCGGAACAGCTCCAGGTAGCGCTGGTTCCACACCACCAGGCGCAGGCTCTGGTCGACCACGCTGATGCCCTGGTTGATGTTCTCGATGGTCGCCTGCAGCAGCGCGCGATTGAACTCGAGCACCTGCGAGGCTTCGTCGACGATCGAGATCACGTCCGAGATGCCGATGCCGCGCCCCTGCAGGGCCGAGTTGACGACGATGCGCGCCGACGAGGCGCCGAGTACCGAGGCCAGGAAACGCTCGGTGAACTGGATCAGGTCGATCGAGGCGCGGGTGTTGTGATCCAGCGTCTGGCCGTTACGCAGCGCATAGTCGTCGAAGGCGCGCTCGACCTGGCCGGCGCCCAGGAAGCGCTCGCACAGCACCTTGAGATCGCCCACCGTGGTGGCTCCGGTCCAGGGCCGGTTGATCGAAGTCTGGCGGGTCTCGACGCTGTCGACGAACAGCGAGGCCTGGATGCGCTCGACCACCCGCTGGGGGGTGATCTGCGAGACGAAGATGTAGCAGAACAGGTTGAGCCCCAGCGACAGCATCACCCCGTGGGTGAAGGGGCTGCCGATGTTGAGCGCGAACAGTCGGTCGGGGGCCAGCCACTCGATGCCCAGCAGGCCGTCGGCGAGCCATTCGCCGGGTATCACCCCGGCAGTGATCAGCGCCGGCAGCAGCAGGGTATAGGCCCAGATCGCGAAGCCCACGTTCATTCCGGCGATCACCCCGAGACGATTGCCGCGCTTCCAGTACAACCCTCCGAGCAGCGCCGGGGCGAACTGCGCCGCGGCGGCAAACGACAGCATGCCGGTCGAGGCCAGCGAGCTGAACTCGGCGATCAATTGATAGAAGACGTAGGCCAGCGCCAGGATCACCACGATGGTCACGCGCCGCGCGCGCAGCACCAGGCGTCCGTAGTCGCGGGCCTTGGTATCGAACCAGCGCAGCCGGAACAGCAGCGGAATGACGATCTCGTTGGAGATCATGATCGACACCGCCACGGTGGCGACGATGACCATGCCGGTGGCCGCCGAAAAGCCGCCGATGAAGGTCAGTAGCGTCAATAGCTGGTTGTCCAGCGCGATCGGCAACGCCAGCACGAAGGTGTCGGGTTCGACGCTGCCGTCGGGGAACAGCGTCAGCCCGGCGGCGGCCAGCGGCAGCACGAAGACGCCGAAGGCCACCAGGTAGACGGGCAGCAGCCAGCGTGCCCGGGCGGCGTCGTCGCTGTGGGTGTTCTCGACCACGGTGACGTGGAACTGGCGCGGCAGGCAGAAGATCGCCAGCATCGCCAGCAGGGTCTGGGCCCAGAAGCTCTGGCCGAAATCCTGCTCGGTGAGCTGGCGCTGAAGCTGCAGGAAATCGTCGGCGCGGGTCAGCATGTCGCCCATGCCGTCGAACACGCCCCAGGTGACGTAGGCGCCCAGCGCCATGAACGCGCCCAGCTTGACCACCGACTCGAAGGCGATGGCGTGGATCAGGCCCTCGTGGTGCTCGGTGGCGTCGGTATGCCGGGTGCCGAACAGGATCGCGAACAGCGCCATCACCGCGGCGACATAGAAGGCGGTATCGGCGAACAGCGGCGCGCGGGTCATGTCGGTGGAGGCGGTCAGCACCGTGAAGGCGGCGGACACCGCCTTCAGCTGCAGGGCGATGTAGGGCAGGGTGCCGACCAGCGCCACCAGGCTGGCGAAGGCCGCCAAGGACTGGGTCTTGCCGTAGCGCGAGGCGATGAAGTCGGCGATCGAGGTGACGTTCTGGCGCTTGGCGACGCGGATCATCTTGGCCAGCACCGGCCAGAACAGCAGGAAGGTCAGCAGCGGACCGATGAAGATGCTGGCGAACGACCAGCCCGAGGTGGCGGCCTGGCCGACGGCGCCGTAGTAGGTCCACGAGGTGCAGTAGATGGCCAGCGCCAGGCTGTAGATGATCGGGCGTCGGTTGGCCGGACCGTGACGACGTGCATGGCGATCGCCGCGCCAGGCGATCAGAAACAGGATGGCGATGTAGAACAGCGAGACGGCGATTAGCAGCCAGCCTGGAAACATGAGTTCTCTCTCCCTCGACCTGCGGCCATTCTACATGAAGACGGCCGCGATCCCGGGCTTCTTGATGCCTGGCGGGCACGCCGCCAGACGCACCTCAAGCGTGCCGCGTCAGCCCTTGGAGCACGCCGCCTCGAGTAGCGGATCGTCGCTGGTTAAGCGCTGCAGGCGGCCGACGTCGGGCTGATGATTGTCGCCGACGAGCGGCACCATCTCTCGTGTCGTGCAGTTCACCAGGTACGCCCGGTGCGTCAGCAGGTCGCGATACTGCCTCTCGAAGCGGTAGAGGATGAATTCGACCAGGCGTTCGCCGTTGGCCCGCGAAGCCACCAGATTGTCCCGGTCGACCACGCTGAACGCCGTGGTCAGCGGATAGAGATAGGTCCAGGGGCGCCACAGCATCTGACTCTTCTCGGTCGAAACCACCTGTGCCGATTCGGGGAGCTGCTGGACCTTGTAATCGTACCAGGCGTATTCGTAGTTGATCTGGTAGGCCAGCATGCCCAGCCCCGCGCAGACCGGAACGATCCAGCGTGGCAGACGTTTACCGCTGAGCAGGCGCAACAACAGTGCCACGCCTGCGGCGCCCAGGCCAGCGAAGGCTGCCGCGACCAAATGCCATATCATAGTGAGTCCTTTACTCAAAGAATCGGGCTTCCCGCTGGGAAGCCCGATTCGCTTGGAGCCAGGTAGCCTGACTTGTCAGGGTTGCATTATCGCTTAGTGATCGATCGCGGTGCCAGCCCCCTTGGGATAGCGCACGCTCTCCACCAGGTCCTGGATTTCCTGCGGAGGCTCCTCGGTGGCGTTGGCGACCAGGAAGGCCACGGCGAAGTTGATGATCGCCCCCACGGCGCCGATGGACAGCGGCGAGATGCCCAGCACCCAGTTGGCCGCGTCGTCTGGCAGGTTGTTGGTGCCTGGAATGAAGAACCAGCCCTTGTAGACGAAGATGTACACCAGCGTGAAGATCAAGCCGGACAGCATCCCGGCGATCGCGCCTTTGTTGTTCATCCGCGTGGAGAAGATCCCCATCATCAGCGTCGGGAACAACGAGGCAGCGGCGATGCCGAAGGCCAGCGCCACCACCTGGGCGGCGAACCCGGGCGGATTGGCACCGAGGTAGGTGGCGACGACGATGGCGACGGACATCGAGATCCGCGCGGCTCGCAATTCGCCTTTCTCGGTGATCCGCGGGTTGATCGCCCCCTTGATCAGGTCATGACTGATCGCCGAGGAGATCGCCAGCAACAGACCGGCCGCGGTGGACAGCGCCGCGGCCAGGCCGCCGGCGGCGATCAGGCCGACCACCCAGCCGGGCAGGTTGGCGATTTCCGGATTGGCCAGCACCAGGATGTCGTTGCTGACCTCCAGTTCGTTGCCGGCCCAGCCGCGACCGGAGAAGTCGGCCGAGCCGTTGTACATCTGGATGTTGCCGTCGTTGTTCTTGTCCTCGAAGGCGATCAGTCCGGTCTCCTCCCAGGTGCGAATCCAGTTGGGACGATCGGCGTAGGCGATGGGATTGGCGACGGCCTCCTCGTAGTTCTCGACCTGGCCGGCCATGTCCGGATAGATGGTGGTTGCCAGGTTCAGGCGTGCCATCGAGGCCACGGCCGGTGCGGTCAGGTAGAGCAGGCCGATGAACACCAGCGCCCAGCCGGCGGACCAGCGTGCGTCGGCCACCTTGGGTACGGTGAAGAAACGCATGATGACGTGGGGCAGGCCGGCGGTACCGATCATCAGCGACAACGTGAACAGCACCATGTTCAGCTTGTTGTCGACCATCGCCGTGTATTCGTTGAAGCCCAGCGCGGTGACCACTTCGTTTAGCTTGGACAGTAGCGGTTCGCCGGAGGCGCTATGGTCGGAGAACAGGCCCAACGCCGGTATCGGGTTGTCGGTCAGCTCCAGCGAAATGAACACCGCAGGAATGGTATAGGCGACGATCAGCACGATGTACTGGGCCACCTGGGTGTAGGTGATGCCCTTCATGCCGCCCAGCACCGAATAGAAGAATACCACCACGGCGGCGATGATCAGGCCGGTGGTCGCATCGACTTCCAGAAAGCGCGAGAAGGCCACGCCGGCGCCGGCCATCTGGCCGATGACGTAGGTGACCGAGGCCACGATCAGGCAGATCACCGCCACCATGCGCGCCGTTCTGCTGTAGAAACGATCGCCGATGAACTCGGGCACCGTGAACTTGCCGAACTTGCGCAGGTACGGTGCCAGGAGCATGGCCAGCAGCACGTAGCCGCCCGTCCACCCCATCAGGAAGGTCGAGTTGGAATAGCCTCCGGCGGCGATGAGGCCCGCCATCGAGATGAACGAGGCGGCGGACATCCAGTCGGCGCCGATCGCCATGCCGTTGGTGATGGGATGAACGCCGCCGCCGGCGACGTAGAAATCCTTGGTCGAGCCGGCCTTGGCCCATATCGCAATACCGATATACAGGGCGAAGGAGGCGCCCACGAAGAGGACGTTGATCGCAAATTGACTCATGCCGGCTTACTCCCCGAGGCCGAATTTCTTATCCAGCTGATTCATCTTCCAGGCATAGAAGAAGATCAAGCCGATGAAGACCAGAATGGATCCCTGTTGTGCGAACCAGAAACCCAGGTCGGTACCGCCGACGGATATGCCGGCGAGCAGGGGGCGTAACAGGATGGCGCAACCATAGGACACCAGTGCCCAGACGATCAGGCAGCCGGTTATCAGGCGAAGGTTCGCCTTCCAATAGGCAGCAGCGTTGGATTTGTCATCTGCCATATCATTGCTCTCCGCGTATTTAAGATGGGAAGTGGCTCTGAGGTTACGTTGACCCAGCAGGGCAATCGCTCGTCTACAACTACGCTCAGAAACGACGCTCATCGCGAACTCTTTTTAGGCTACGAATGTCGCGCTGGAAGATGGTTTGTCCGATTTATGTCATCCGGTAGCCATTCTTACGCGACTAAAGTCGTCCTCCCTTCACGCCATAACCCGTTGTCGAGGTGCATTATCGACGTGCGATTGCCCTGTGTGACTCAACAGCAATATTGGGCAACAAAAACAAAAAGTAAAATCCGCTACCTTAGTATCATGAGGAAAAGCTGATTAAATTTTTTAATTTAAATACAAAGGCTTAATTGAAAGTATCGGGGGCTTTTGCGAGTACCCGGCGGCGCTTATAGGACGATGGTCTAGGCAAAAATATATGGGACAATGGTCTAGGTCGGTAGGTGTAGATCGATAGTCTATCTTTTGTCGTAAAGCGGCGAGTTGTTATCCTGGCACGAGGATCGTGATTGTCATGAAGTTGTGTCGGAGCGTGAAACAACACGTACGCTGAATGGCATCGATGATATGCAGGTCATGGGAAGATTATGCGAAGCGTCATTGATATTGAACTTTCGCCTAAGCGTTGACTGCATGGCGTCCTTCTCAAGGATGAATTCCACGTGATTGAGACGACACGGCAATACGAACCGACCGTTGTCGGGCACGACAGCCTGAGCTGCGAAGCCCCGGGTCGTTTTGTGGCCATAGCCCGGATCGCTTGTCGTAAGGCCGTCCATTGCGTGCCGTTTCGTAATGCCGGCGTGACGAGGGTGGCATGATGGTCGACATCGATCTGTCGCAGCCGCCTTTCACGCTACTCGACGATGTCGGGCGTGAACGCGTACTCAGAGGCGTCGATCTGGCCTATTTCGATAGCGGCGAGATCATTCTCGAGGCCGGCCAGCCCGGCGAGTTCGTGTACATCATTCACAAGGGCGAGGTCGCCGAGCTCGACCCTCATGCGCCGGGCAACCAGTCGCGTATCGGCCACTACACCGCCGGCGACCTGTTCGGGGCCATCAGCATCCTCAACGGCACCAGTCGCTACCGTTTCAAGGTGGAACAGGAAAGTCTCTGCTACGTGATGCCCAAGGCGCTATTCGAGCGCCTGTGCGACGACTACCCGACCTTCGCCGAGTTCTTCCGTCGCGGGCTGACGCAAAAGACCCGCTTGCTGGCCGAGCGCCGCGTCGAGGGCGGCGTGAACATGGCGGGCTTCATGCTGGCGCGGGTCAGCGAGTGCATGCGTGCGCCGCTGATCGTCGATGCAGCCACCAGCATCGCCGCGGCGGTCGGCCGGCTCAACGAGAGCCATGCCGATAGCCTGCTGGTCGGCAGTGACGGCCGCTTCGGCGTGGTGACCAAGACCGACCTGCTCAATGCACTGGTGGTGGAGGGCGCGGCCCAGGATCGTCCGGTGGCCGGCATCGCCCATTTCGAGCTGGTTTCCGCCGGCCCCGATCAGTATCTGTTCGAGGCGCTGGTGAAGATGACCCGTCATCAGGTATCCAGGGTCGTGGTGGTCGAACGGGGCGGGCCTGTCGGCGTGGTCGAACTGACCGACGTACTCAGCTATTTCTCCAGCCGTTCCTACGTGGTCAGCCTCGAGCTCGAGCAGGCCGACGATCTCGAGGCCCTGGCGCGCGCCAGCGCACGGCTGCCGGGGCTGGTCCAGGCCTTGATGGCCCAGGGAGTCAAGCTCCGGTTCGCCATGGACCTGCTGGCGGCGCTCAATGGGCGTATCGTCAACAAGGCATTCCAGTTTCTAGTTGAACCGCGCTACCGGGCCCAGAGCTGTCTGCTGGTGATGGGCAGCGAGGGGCGCGGCGAACAGATCCTCAAGACCGATCAGGACAATGCGCTGATCGTCGCCGACGACAGCGATTGGACTGATTGCGCCGTCGCCATGCAGCGCTTCACCGAAACGCTCTATACGCTGGGCTACCCGCCCTGCCCGGGCAATATCATGGTCTCGAACCCCGCCTGGGTGAATAGCGAAAGCGGCTGGCGAAGGACGATCACGCGCTGGGCCGAACGCCGCGACGGCGAGTCGTTGATGAATCTCGCCATCATGCTCGATGCCCACGGCGTGGCCGGCGATACCCGCTTGCTGGAGCGACTGCGCGAGCATCTGTTCGCAAGCTGCTCACACGATGAATTGCTGCTGTCTTACCTTGCCCGGGCCGCGCTGCATTTTGCTGCGCCACTGACCCTGTTCGGCACGCTCAAGAAGCCCCGGCACGGCATCGACATCAAGAAGGGCGGCATCTTTCCGATCGTGCATGGGGTGCGTACCCTGGCCCTGGAATGCCGAATCACCGCGACCTCGACCCTGGGCCGGCTGGAGGCGCTTGCCGAGCAGGGACGGCTGGAAGCGGACTTTGCCGCGGACCTCGGCGAGGCGCTGGCGCTGTTCACCGAGCTGCGCCTCAAGCAGCAGCTGGCGCGACTCGACGGCCGACAGAACAGCGATGAACCCAACCTGGTGGTGGTCCAGAACCTGTCGTCGCTGGAGCGCGACCTGCTGCGCGAGGCGTTGCATATCGTCAAGGATTTTCAGCAACGCCTGACGCACCGTTTCCATCTCGAATACTGACGAGGGCTGCGATGATACGTTCGCTACGCCGTGCGGCCGACCGCCGCCGCCAAGCCGATGGCCGCTATGGCTGGCTGTTCAATCCCTACACCGGCGAGGAGATGGTGGCCATCGACTGCGAGACCACCGGTCTCGATACCAAGACCGCCGAACTGGTCTCGATCGCCGCGGTACGCATCAAGGGCGAGCGGGTACTCACCAGCGATTCGCTGGATCTGCGCCTCCAGCCGCCTGCCAGCCTGAGCGGCGATTCGATCAAGATCCATCGCCTGCGCGGGGTCGATCTGAACGATGGCGAGGGACTGGGCGAGGCGCTGGAAAAGTTCCTCGACTTCGTAGGCAACCGTCCGCTGCTGGGCTGGTGCATCGATTACGACCTGGCGGTGATCAATCGCCACCTGAGACCGTTGTTCGGTTTCGACCTGCCCAACGTGTGCCTCGACATGGCCCAGGTCTATCTGCGCGAGATGCGCCGGACGCGGCCGCAGCTGGAGCCGACGGTGAACTTCGAGACGGTCGCCGAGGCGCTCAACGTGCCGGTAATGGGCCGCCATACCGCTCTTGGCGATGCCGTGACCACGGCCTTGATGTACGTGCGCCTGAAGAAGGGCGCGCTGGCAGCGGGGTAGCGCCTGTAGGCGGGCGCGGCATCGCAAGTCGTCGGGCGCGGTGGTAGCATAGGCGCGCCTTCATATCCCTGCGTGTCGTTCGACCCATGCAAGCATCTACCGGTACCCAGAAACGCGAGTTCAACAAGCTCCAGAAGCGCCTGCGTCGCCAGGTCGGCAACGCGATCATCGACTACGCGATGATTCAGGAGGGCGACAAGGTGATGGTCTGCCTGTCCGGTGGCAAGGACTCCTACACCATGCTCGAGATCCTGCGCAATCTGCAGCGCAACGCGCCGGTCGCCTTCGAACTGGTGGCAGTCAATCTCGACCAGAAGCAGCCCGGCTTCCCCGAGCATGTGCTGCCCGAGTACCTGGACGGCCTGGGCGTCGACTACCACATCCTCGAGCGCGACACCTACTCGGTGGTCAAGGAGAAGACGCCCGAGGGCAAGACCACCTGCGCGCTGTGCTCGCGGCTGCGGCGCGGCTCGCTGTATGGCTACGCCGAAGAGATCGGCGCGACCAAGGTGGCCCTGGGTCATCATCGCGAGGACATCCTCGAGACGCTGTTCCTCAACATGTTCTATGGCGGCTCGCTCAAGTCGATGCCGCCCAAGCTACTGTCCGATGACGGCAAGAACATCGTCATCCGCCCGCTGGCCTACTGCCGTGAGGCGGATATCGCCGAGTTTGCGCGGCTGATGGAATTTCCGATCATTCCCTGCAACCTGTGTGGCTCGCAGCCCAACCTGCAGCGCCAGGTGATCAAGGAGATGCTCGCCGATTGGGAGCACAAGCACCCCGGGCGGCTGGAGACGATGTTCAAGGCGGTCACCAACGTCGCGCCGTCGCAGCTCGCCGACCGCGAACTGTTCGACTTCCAGGGCCTCGAGGACAAGCAGCGGCGCATGAGCGAGGGGCGCATCGCGGCCTTCGACCTGCTGGCCCGCGAGGCCTGAGCCCGCGTCTCACCCGATACGTCGCACTCATGACAACGGCCCGCGGGCTTCCCGGCGGGCCGTTTGCGTGGCGGGCGGTCGCAGTTCTTTCAGCCCAGCGGGCCGCCGCGAATGGTCTTCTCGATGCCGCCCATGATGGTCGAACCGTCCTCGTCGGCGAGTTCGGCGTACCAGGCACGGGTGGCCGCCGGGTTCGCGCCGTGGGTGGTCTCGGCGCGCTTGCGGGCGCGGCTGACGATTTCGCCGACCCGCTCGACGCGTGCCTCGTCGTAGGCCCTGAGCGCGGTGGGAATGTCGTCCTCGGCGTTTTCCAGCACTCTGGCCAGCACCCAGCCGTCCTCCATGGCCTGGCAGCCGCCCTGGCCGAGATCGGGCGCCATGCCATGCGCGGCGTCGCCGACGATCGCCGTGCGCTGGCCGACCAGCCGATCCAGCGGCTCGATATCGTGGATCTCGACGCGGGCCATCTGCGCCGGGTCGAAGAGCTCGATCAGCCGTTGCACCGGGGCTGCCCAGCCGGCGAAGTGCTCGCGCAGCTCGTCGCGATAACGCGTCGGCTCGCTGGGGGTGCCGGCGGGCAGTGGCACATCGAAGAAACAGTAGAACTCGGGGTTGGCGGCGTCGCCGTTCATCGGCATCAGCGACACGCGCTGATGATCGCCGACGAACTGCACCCAATGATCGAGCGGGGCCAAGTCCTCGCTGGCCGGCACGCGCACATTCCAGTTGACGTAGCCGCAGTAGCGGCGCGCCACGGCGTGGCCCAGCACTTTCTCGCGCAGCCGCGAGTGGGTGCCGTCGGCGACTACCAGCAGATCGGCGGTTTGCCGGCTGCCATCGTCGAAATGCGCGGTGACACCCTCGTCGTCGCTTTCGAAGTCGGTGCACGCCAGCCCCAGGCGCACGTTGTGCTCGCCTACCGCCTCGAGCAGCAGGCGCTGCAGTTCGGCGCGGGCGATCGGGCAGGCGCGTTGGCCGACCGCCTCGTAAAGCGGCGCGAGGCTGAATTCGGTGAGCAGCTCGCCGTCCCTGGTGGCGTAGCGCATGTGGTGCATGTCGCCGCTGACGCGTTCGACGGCCTCGCCGAGGCCCAGCCGCTTGAGCACCTTGACGCCGTTGGACCACACCGAGATCGCCGCTCCCACCGGGAGTAGCTCGGCGACCCGGTCGACCACGCTGACCCGATGGCCGGCCTGTTGCAGGGCCAGTGCCGTGGTCAGCCCGCCCATGCCGGCGCCGACGACGAGAATGTTCAAAGCGGCCATGTGCGTTCCGTTGTTGTCGTTGGTCAGTGATCGGCGGTTCGAATTCCGGACTTGACCGATCGTTCAGCTTTCATGCTAAGCGATCTCGCACGCCGCCTGCAAAGTGCTTGGCATGTCGCGTCGCGCCTCACGGACAGTCCTCGCCTTCGGCCAGACCCCGCAGGGCCTGGTAGTCGAGGATATTGACCTCGCGGCCCTGGAACTCGACCAGCCCCTGTTGCTGGAAGCGGCCGATGATCCGGCTGACCGTTTCCACCGCCAGGCCCAGGTAGCTGCCGATGTCGGAGCGCGCCATCGACAGGCGAAAGCTGTAGGGCGAATAGCCGCGGCGGCGAAAGCGCGACGACAGATTGACGAGGAAACTGGCCAGACGCTCGTCGGCGGTCTTGCGCGACAAGAGCCGCAACATGCGGCGATCGTCGCGCAGCTCCTTGCTCATGCTGCGATAGAGCTGGTTGCGCAATTCGGGCATGCGCTCGGAGAGCTGGTCGAGACGATCGAACGGAATCTCGCAGACGGTAGTGGTTTCCAGCGCGATGATGCTGCCGGGATAGCGCTGTTCATCGATGCCATCGAGCCCCACCAGTTCGCTGGGCAGGTAGAAATTGGTCAACTGCTCATCGCCGCTGCCCTCGCTGGAGAGCTGCTTGAGGCTGCCCGAGCGCACCGCGAACACGCTGGTGAAGGTGTCGCCCTGGCGTAACAGTAGCTCTCCGCGCTTGAGCGGCGCGCGGCGCTGGATGATCGCGTCGAAGCTGTCTATCTCGTCCAGTTCGAGGGCCAGTGGCAGACACAGCGAGCTCAGGCTGCAAGTCTGACAACGCGCTTCGTGAATGCGAGAGCGGCGCTCCCAGAAGGCCAGTTCAGCCATGTCGGTCTCCCGGTTGGTGGAATCTGGGTACTATGGAATACCCCATCGGCAGAATAAAGCGATCATCGGGAGGGATATGAACGTCTATCGGCAGTCGGGCTATCGGCGGGTTTCGGCGGATGCGCTCGGCGAGGCTTTGGCGTCGGCGGATGATGCGCTGCTGTATGTCGACGGCCTGGGGCCGCTGGAAAAGCGCGGCGAGGCGCGTCATGGGCGCCTGCTGCTGGCGCATGGAGCGGGTGCCGGGCAGGATGCCGCGTTCATGCGGCAGTTGCGCCAGGCCCTGGCAGCCGAAGGCGTGCAGACCCTGGCGCTGGAATTCGCCTACATGCAGCGCATGCGTGAGGAGCAGCGTCGTCGGCCGCCGCCGCGTGCCGAGCGGCTGGTCGAGGAACTGCGCATTTGGCGCGCGGCGCTCGACATCGAGGGGCTGGCGCCGGCCTGGCTGGGCGGCAAGTCGCTGGGCGGGCGGGTTGCCAGCCTGCTTGCCACCGAGGACGGCGCCCCCGGGCTGATCCTGTGTAGCTATCCTTTCCACCCGCCGGGCAAGCCCGAGCGGACGCGGCTGGCGCACTGGCCGGCGTTGCGCTGTCCGACGCTGGTCCTGCAGGGCACGCGCGATCCGTTCGGTAGCCAGGACGAGGTCGGGGGCTATACACTGCCGGGCTGCGTCGAGGTGCATTTTCTCGCCGATGGCGAACATGACTGGCGGCCACGTCGAGCTACGGGGCGTAGCCAGCAATCGCTGATCGACGAGGCCGCTGCGGCCGCGGCTCGATGCATGTCGCAGACGCGGTGACGAGCGAGCTTCCTGCGCGCTCGGCGTTGCCGAAAGGCGTTGACATTCCGGCGTTGCCCGGTAGAATGCAGCGCCACGTGACCGGGTGGTTAGCTCAGTTGGGAGAGCACCAGCCTTACAAGCTGGGGGTCACTGGTTCGAACCCAGTACCACCCACCAATCACGTTGCGAAAACATGCGGACCGGTAGTTCAGTCGGTTAGAATGCCGGCCTGTCACGCCGGAGGTCGCGGGTTCGAGTCCCGTCCGGTCC
>NZ_JAWQLY010000015.1:0-76503 GCF_033446685.1 Halomonas sp. HP20-15
ATAGGAACAAGACCTTGCGCCACCTCCACCGCCTGCGACGTGGGTCCGTCGTGAGCAGCGGATGCGTACTTTACGGCTCGACAGCGGTGAACGCAAGGATTTTTTGCGACCAAGGTCGCAATGGTTTCATGTCCGCCCCCTATACCCCAGCGCGTGAGCCCCAGGAGTCGGACAAGGAAGGCTCAATTGGCCGCGAGCGGCTCGAGCACGTCGAGCGCCGCCAGCGCCTCGCGCAATTCCTCGAGACCGCGCACCTGGGTAGCCGGCATGCCCAGCGCATGGGCGCCCTCGATACACTCGGGATTGTCGTCGAAGAAATGCACCCGACTCGGCTCGACCCCGAGTTCGCTGCAGACCCGCCGGTAGGCCTCGGCATCGGGCTTGCGCGCGCCGAGCTGATGGGAAGCAAAGGCCCGCTCGAAGGGCGCATCGAGACGATAGTCGTCGAT
This sequence comes from Halomonas sp. HP20-15, assembly GCF_033446685.1. Taxonomy (NCBI): domain Bacteria; kingdom Pseudomonadati; phylum Pseudomonadota; class Gammaproteobacteria; order Oceanospirillales; family Halomonadaceae; genus Halomonas; species Halomonas sp. HP20-15. Next base: position 450 of record NZ_JAWQLY010000015.1, read on the forward strand.
CAGCCGCGGCCAGTGAACGGGATTGGTATTGCTCAGCACGGCGCGACGATAGGCGGGACGGATGCGCTCGATCAGCTCCAGCGCTCCCGGGTAGGGACCGCGCATCCAGCCATCGAACACCTCGAGGAGCGCCTGCGGCGTCATGTCGAGACCGAGCGCCTCGACCGCTTCCCGGGCGAAGTCCGCCCCGTCGTCGTCACCGGTCTCGAACGCCGTCAGTGCCGCGAAGCCCATCCAGAAGCGCCGGGCCTGTTCGGCATCGAAACGCCCCTGCATCAACTCGACCAGCCCGGACGTGCCGCGCCAGTCGACCAGTACCCCACCGGCATCGAATAACAGTACTTCTACTCTTTCTTCGGCCATGCCGCTCTCTCTAGTTGGTTGTGAATACGTAGCGAATCAGCATGGCGAAGAATCACCACGAGTTCACGCGGCTCGAGCCCGAAACCAGCGAATCCGGACCCAGCTCGGCAATGCTGCGCGCCCCGGTGAGCGTCATCGCAACCCGCATCTCCTTATCGAATAGCTCGAGCAGATGGGCGACGCCGGACTCCCCGGCAGTCGCGAGTGCATAGATGAAAGCACGTCCAAGCAATACGGTATCGGCGCCCAAGGCGATCATGCGCACGACGTCGAGCCCATTACGCACGCCGGAATCGGCCAGGATCGCCAACTCGCCCTTGACCGCGTCGGCGATGGCCGGCAAGGCACGCGCGGTAGATAAGACACCATCGAGTTGGCGGCCGCCATGATTGGAAACGACGATGCCATCCGCACCGAAGCGGACGGCATCACGAGCATCCTCGGGGTCGAGTATCCCCTTGATGATCATCGGGCCATCCCAGAATTCGCGAATCCACTCCAGATCCTTCCAGGAGATAGCGGGATCGAAATTCTGGCCGAGCCAGGCCATGTAGTCCTCGAGCTCCGTCGGCTCGCCGCGGTAGACCGATACGTTGCCTAGATCATGTGGACGGCCATGAATGCCCACATCCCAGGTCCAGAAAGGATGCGTCGCGGCCTGGAGCATTCGCCGGATCGCAGCGTGCTTGCCGCTCATGCCGGAATGGGCATCGCGATAACGCGCCCCCGGCACGGGCATGTCGACCGTGAAGACGAGCGTCTTGACGCCGGCGGCCTTGGCTCGCTCCAGGACATGCTTCATGAACCCCCGATCCTTCAGCACATAGAGCTGAAACCAGATAGGACGATCGACTGCCGAGGCGACCTCGTCGATGGCGCATACCGACACCGTCGACAGCGTAAACGGTACTCCTTTCCTGGCCGCGGCTCTCGCCGCCTGCACCTCACCTCGCCTGGCGTACATGCCCGCCAGTCCCACGGGGGCCAGGGCAACGGGCATGGCCAGGGTCTCGCCGAACAGCTCGGTCTCCAGCGACAGGGAGGACATATCCTTCAGCACACGCTGGCGCAACGCGATACCGGCAAGATCCTCGACATTGCGTCGCAGCGTATACTCGGCGTAAGCGCCCCCGTCGGCGTAGTGAAACAGAAAGGGTGGAATACGGCGCTTGGCGGCCTGGCGATAGTCCGTGGAAGCTGAAATGATCATGGCGAGCCCTGTGCAATGGATGCGCTATCGAGGGAAATGTATCGATGAGTGGCCATCGAAGAATCCGTGCCGGCCGAGCGACATCCATCACACCCGGCTAATTGGTAATACCAATTGACAATTGGCCTCAGAAGCACCTTATGGTCAAGTTCCTGAACGAGTCAACCAGCTACCACGGTGGCCAGGCGGATAGCGGTTATGCCTTGGTGGCGTATTTTCACTACGGAGACGGCCACTTGACACCGGCCAGCCTCAGAACGGCCAATGGCTGTGGTATGCCCAACGTCGCCAGCCAGATAGGTAAAACCAATTCAGTCCACGCGATTCGCTGCGGCCTTCTGAGACAATTCACCTAGCCCTTTACCGCGCCCCGTCAGTCACCCTTTTCACGAGAACAATGCATGGTCTACCAGCCGGTTCGCCAGCCGCGCATCGCCGATGTCATCACCGAGCGCCTGGAGTCGATGATTATCGAGGGCAGCCTCGCACCGGGACAGCGCCTGCCGCCGGAGCGTGCACTCGCCGAGCGCTTCGGCGTCTCGCGACCTTCCCTGCGCGAAGCGATCCAGAAGCTCGCCGCACGCGGCCTGCTGAGCAGCCGCCAGGGCGGCGGCACCTTCGTCAACGAGGAACTGAAGAGCGGCTATAGCGACCCTCTGCTTGAGATGCTCTCGCGTCACGATGAATTCCACCTCGACCTGCTCGAGTTCCGCGACGCCCTCGAAGGGCTCTCCGCCTACTATGCCGCGCTGCGCTCGACGCCCGCCGACAAGAAGTTGCTCAAGCGGCGCTTCGCGGAACTCGAGACCTGCTACGCCGAACCGGCGCTGCAGGACGACCCGCATCGTGAAGCCAAGGCCGACGCCGCCTTTCACCTGGCGATCGCCGAGTCCGGTCACAACGTGCTGCTGCTGCATACCATTCGCGGCATCTTCCATCTGCTGGAGAAGAGCATCGTCTCGAGCCTCGCTCACCTGTTCGAGCGCCCCGGCTCGCGCGAGCAGTTGATGGCCCAGCACCGCGCGCTGCTCGAGGCGATTCTCGAAGGCCGTGCCGAGGATGCCCGGGCGCGGGTCCATGAGCACCTGGCCTTCGTCGAGCAGGGCCTTTACGAGCTGGAGCGCGCCGAGACCCGTGCCCAGCGCGCCCTGCGCCGTACCCATGCCCTGCCCGAGCGCACCGAGTGAGGGCTCACTGACGATGCAGGCGACCCGACTCCCCTCGCGCTGGCGACGCCTGCTGCTATTGCTGGTGCCGCTGGGCCTGGCGCTATGTGTCTGGCAGGCGATCCAGCTGGCCCGCGACCAGGCTCTCGATACGCTCTACAGCGAAGCGCATAACGAACTGCGGCTGTCCGCCGCGGGCGTCTCGGCCTATCTGTCGCGCCACGATTACCTGCCACGCCTGCTGGCCAGCCGCGAAGCGGTCGGCCGGGCACTGGCCCACCCCGACGATGCGCAGGTGGTCGACCGGCTCAACCGCATCCTCGACGAATTCCGCGTCGCCAGCGACGTCTCCGACATCTACCTGCTCGACCGCCAGGGCACCACCCTGGCCGCCAGCAACTGGGCACTGCCCCACAGCTTCGTCGGCCAGAACTACGGGTTCCGGCCCTATTTCAAGGAGGCCATCCAGGGCCGCATGGGCCACTTCTACGGCCTGGGCACCCAGTCCGGCGAGCGCGGCTACTATTTCTCGGCGCCGGTGTGGGCCGACGAATCCGGGCGAGCGCGCATCGCCGGGGTGATGGTGGTCAAGGTGTTGATCGCTCCGCTCGAGGCCAACTGGACCGGCCAGAACGGCGAGTTGCTGATCAGCGATGGCAATGGCGTGGTGTTCATGGCCAGCCAGCCGGAGCTACGCCTGATGAGCCTCGCGCCGCTGGATGCCGAAGTACGCGCGCGCCTGCGCGAGACTCGCCGCTACGACGGCGCCCGATTGGCCCCGCTGCCCCTCGACCGGCTCAGCTCACGGCCCGACGGCTCGCAACTCGTGCGCTTCGAAGCCGGCCCGCTGGCCGGTCGCGGGTTCCTTTCGGTGAGCCGTACGTTGCCCGACCAGAACTGGCAGATACACATGCTCAAGCCCCTCGACTCGCTGAAAAGCGCCCAATGGCAGGCGGCCTTCCTCGCCGCGGGACTGTATGGCGTGGTGGTGCTGGGCAGCGGCATCGGCTGGCAGCGCCACCGGCTGCGCCGCGAGCGCGAACTGTTCGCCAACCGCGAAAGGCGCGCCCTGGCCGAAGGCCAGGCCCGCGTGCGCGGCATCATCGACCGTACCCGCGCCGGCCTGCTGGTGCTCGACGAGCGCTCGGCGCTGACCTACCTCAACCCCACCGCCCAGGCGCTGTTCGGCCACACCCCGGCGGCGGTCGAGGGACGCCAGCTCACCGAACTGCTGGCCCCCGCCGATGCGCGTCGCATCGACGCCCTGCGTCGCGACGCCTGGCATCGCTCGACCGCCGAAAGCCCGGCGATCGAGGTCGTGGCGCTGCGCCCCGGCGGCCAGCACGTGCCACTGGAGCTGACCGTCGGGGCGCTGGTCAGTCCCCACGGCCAGCGCTGGCTGGCCACGGTGTTCGACATCAGCGAGCGCAAGGCTCAGGAACAGGCCCTGGCGCGGGCGCGCGATCAGCTCGAACAGCGCGTCGCCGAACGCACCCGCGACCTGCTCGACTCCAACCGCCGGCTATCCGCGGAGATCGACGAACGCCGCCGCGCCGAAACCGACCTGCGCCAGGCCCAGGACGAATTGATTCAGGCCGCCAAATTGGCAGTGCTGGGACAGATGGCGGCCGGCATCAATCACGAGCTCAACCAGCCGCTGGCGGCGATCCGCGCCTATGCCGAGAATGCCAGCGCCTTCATCGCTCGCAACCGCCTGGATGCCGCCGACGCCAACCTAGCGCAGATCGTCGAACTCACCGCGCGCATGGCCGAGATCAGCGCCCAGCTCAAGCAGTTCTCGCGCAAGAGCGGCGACAGCCTCGCCGCGGTCTCGGTCCAGGCCGGCTTCGGCTATGCCCTGCGCCTGTACCGGGCGCGGCTGCTCAGTGCCGACGTCACGATCATCCGCGACTGGTCCGCCGACGAGGTGTGGGTGCATGCCGATCCGGTACGCCTCGAGCAGGTGCTGGTCAACCTGATCGGTAACGCGCTGCAGGCGATGACCGATACACCCGAGCCACGCCTGGAGCTGAGCATCGCCAACGTCGCGGGCCGTGTGCGCATCGCCGTGCAGGACAGCGGCCCGGGGATCGCCGAAGCGCACCTGGGACGCGTCTTCGAACCCTTCTTCACCACCAAGCCGGTCGGCAAGGGCCTGGGGCTGGGGCTGTCGATCTCGGCGCGCATCGTCGAGGATCTCGGCGGCCGGCTCGAGGCCTGCAATGCCGCTGCCGGCGGCGCGCGGTTCACTATCGACTTGCCGGCCGGCGAAGCGGCCCCGGCGGCAACCCGTCATCACGCGCAAGAGGATCACCATGCATGAGTCCGACGCAACGCCGGTATTGATCGTCGACGACGAGGAGCACCTGCGCATCACCGCCGGCCAGACACTCGAACTGGCCGGCTATCGTCCCCAGGCGGTGAGCAATGCCGAAGCCGCCCTGGCCGCGCTGAGCGACGATTATCCCGGGGTGCTGGTCAGCGACATCCGCATGCCGGGCATGGACGGCCTGGCGCTGTTGCGCGAGGTGCGCCGCCGCGACCCCGACCTGCCGGTGATCCTGATCACCGGCCACGGCGACATTTCCACGGCCGTGGAGGCGATGCGCGAAGGCGCCTGGGATTTCCTGGAGAAGCCGTTCGCCGGCGAGCGGCTCGCCGACGTGGTACGCCGCGCCGCGGAGAAGCGCCGACTGAGTCTCGAGAACCGCCGCCTCAAGGCCGAGCTCGACGCCCAGCGCGCCGCGCCGGGGCCACGCATCGTCGGGCGCACGACGGCCATGCAGCACCTCTCGGCGATGCTGCAGCGCGTCAGCCAGGTGGAGACCGACGTGCTGTTGTTCGGCGAAACCGGCGTGGGCAAGGACCTGGTGGCCCGCTCGCTGCACGAGCGCAGCGCGCGCAGCGGCCATCCCTTCGTCGCCATCAACTGCGGCGCGGTGCCCGAGAGCATCATCGAATCGGAACTGTTCGGGCACGAGAAGGGCGCCTTCACCGGTGCCGTCGAACGGCGCATCGGCAAGTTCGAGTACGCCAATGGCGGCAGCGTGTTCCTCGACGAGATCGAGTCGATGCCGCTGGCGCTACAGGTCAAGCTGTTGCGGGTGCTGCAGGAGCGCTCGATCGAGCGCTTGGGATCCAACCAGTCCGTGGCGCTGGATATCCGCATAATCGCCGCGACCAAGACCGACCTCAAGGTCGCCGCCGAGCGCGGCGAATTCCGCGAGGATCTTTATTACCGGCTCAACGTGGTGACCGTGCCGATCCCGCCGCTGCGCGAGCGCCGCGAGGACCTGCCGCTGCTGTTTCAGCACTTCGCGGTGGTCGCCGCCAACCGCAGCGGACTCGAGGCGCCGCCGCTCGACGCCGCCGGCGTCTCGGTGCTGATGGCCCACGACTGGCCCGGCAACGTGCGCGAGCTGCGCAATCTCGCCGAGCGCTTCGTACTGCTCGGCGCGACCTACGATTACCGTCTCGAGCGACTTGTCGAGGGTGGCGACAGCGGCACCGGCGAGATGACCCTGCCGCAGCAGGTCGAGCTGTTCGAGAAGAGCCTGATCAGTCAGTCGCTGGCCAATCACGGCGGACGCGTCAACGAAGTCTGCGAACACCTCGGACTGCCGCGCAAGACCTTCTACGACAAGCTCAAGAAGTACGACCTGCGCGCCGAGGACTATCGCCTGCGCCACGCCGGCGACTAGGACACGGCGGGCATGCTAATGCCACAGCCGCGCCCCCTGGCTGACCAGCTCGGCGAGCGCCTGCCAGGGCGGCAGCCACGGCGCCAGGCCCGCCGCCAGCATCAGCATGACCAGCGAATTGCCCGGCTCGCGATAGTCGAACAACTTGAGCGCGGTGCCGAACGAGCGCTTGAGCCGCGAGCCGGCCAGGTCGACGCTGTAGACTTCGTCGAGCAGCAGATGAATCATCCCGCCGAGCATCAACGCCAGCCCCTGCGACCAGGCCTGCCAGGCATCCTGCGCCAGCCATTGGTAACTCAGCGTGGTGATGCCGAGCCCGCACAAGCCGGTCGCCAGCAGCGAATGCCAGATGCCGCGGTGCACGGTGAAACGTCGAAACACCGCGCCGACACCGAAACGCACCCCGAGATAGAGTCCACCGCAGGCGACCAGCAGTCCTGCCAGGTTGAGCCGCGATTGCAGCCACAGGACTCCGGCCACCACCGCCAGCAGCGCGACCAGGTTGAAGATCAGCCGAATGGAATGAGAATGATCGGAGTCGACGTCCGGCAGGATGCCGCCGAAGGCGGTCAGTGCGGCCAGCGACGCACCGTCGACCGGCGACCACAGGGCGGCCTGCCAGCCACTCACGGCGAGCAATGCGCCGCCGGAAACGGCGACACTCAAATGGGTACGGAAGTCGGCCACGCAACGCCTGCCAGAAAAGCTGGATATAAATCCAGATTATCCCCAGAGTGGCCCTGAAAAACAATCGCTTGCCGCGAACTTAGTCGTCTGCGACCAGGTACTGGTCCTTGAGCTTGACGTAATTGCCGGCGGTATAGCGAAAGAACGCCCGCTCGCTGTCCTTGAGCGGACGCAGCGGCTTGGCCGGGTTGCCGGCGTAGACGTGGCCGCTCTCGAGCCGCTTGCCCGGCGTGACCACCGCACCGGCGGCGATGATCACCTCGTCCTCGACCACCGCCCCGTCCATTACCGTCGCACTCATGCCCACCAGCACCCGGTCGCCCACCGTGCAGCCATGCAGGATCGCCTTGTGGCCGATGGTCACGTCATCACCGATGGTCAACGGGTGACCGCCGGGATTGAAATCGCTGGCGTGGGTGATATGCAGCACGCTGCCGTCCTGGACGCTGGTGCGCGCACCGATGCGGATACGGTGCATGTCGCCGCGGATCACTGCCATCGGCCATACCGAGCAGTCGTCGCCGAGCGCCACGTCGCCCAGCACGACACAGGCGGGGTCGATGTAGACGCGATCGCCGAGTTGCGGCGTATGGCCTTGAAAGGTTCTCAGACTCATGGGCTCATCTCCTGGACAGTCGGGCCCGCCGTACGCAACGTTGCGGGCCTCGCGTTCAAACCCTCACAGTCAAAACAATCCCGACAGCAATACCACCGCGACCAGCGGGATCGACACGCAACGCACCAGCGTCTGCCAGCTGCGGAAACCCGCCGGCCCGGCGCCCAGCGCCAGTTCGGCGCTATCGCGCGGCATCACCCAGGCGGCGAAGATCGCGATCAGCAGGCCGCCGACGGGCAGGAACAGGTCGGTGGGCACGGTGGTCACCAGGTCGAAGAAGTTCATGTCGCCGATCCAGTGCACCTCGGCCATCGACGAGAACGAGAACACCGACAGCAGGCCCACCGCCCATACCGCAATACCCACACAGGCTGCCGCGCGGCCGCGCTTTAGTCCCCAGCCCTGCAGGGTGACCACCATCGGCTCGGCGAGGTTGATCGACGAGGTCCAGGTCGCCAGCAGCAATAATAGGAAGAATACCCCCAACCACAGCGACCCGCCGGGCAATTCGGCGAAGGCGATCGGCAGGGTGACGAACATCAGCCCCGGCCCTTCGCCCGGGTCCAGGCCCTGCGAGAACACTACCGAGAAGATCGCGATCCCCGACAGCAACGCCACCGCCACGTCGAGCACCGCGACGGCGCCGACCGCCCGCGGCAGGCTCTGATCGTCGGGCATGTAGGCACCGTAGGCCATCAACGCGCAGGCGCCTAACGCCAGCGTGAAGAAGGCATGGCCCATGGCGTTGAGCACCACCGGCACGCTCAGCGCCGCGAGATCGGGCGTGAACAGCCAGGCCATCGCCGTACCGAAGCCGTTGGTGGTGGTGGCGTAGGCCGCCAGCACGATCAGCAACAGGTAGAGCAGCGGCATCAATAGATTGTTGAGCTTCTCGAGGCCGCCGGTAATGCCCGCCGCGACCACCGACATGGTCAGCAGCATGAACAGGGTGTGATTGAAGGTCATGCGCAGCGGATCGGCGAGAAACTCGTTGAAGTTGGCGCCCACCGCCTCCGGGGGCATGCCCGTAAAATTGCCATTGACCGATTCGACCAGGTACTCGATCGACCAGCCCGAGACCACCGAGTAGAACGACAGGATGAAGAACACCGTGATCACGCCGAACAGGCCCAGCCAGCGCCAGTGCGGCGAGGCCCCGGCCTGGCGCGCCAGGTGGCCCAGCGACTGCATCGGGCTGCGCCGTCCGGCGCGTCCGATGAGGATCTCGGCCATCATCACCGGCAGCCCCAGCAGCACGACGAAGACCACGTATAGCAACAAGAACGCCGCACCGCCGTTCTCGCCGGTCATGTAGGGGAAGCGCCAGATGTTGCCCAGGCCCACCGCGGCCCCGGTGACCGCGAGTATGAATGCACGCCGTGAGCTCCAGCGTTCCAGCGTTTCGTTCATGATCCCCTATCCTTTAATGGCGCGACCCGCACTCGGCCGAGCGTGGGCAACGTGCCCCCGAGCAACGTGCCCCGAGCGAAAGCGCAAGACTAGCAGGCCGGCCCGCGACCGCCAATGGCGCAGCCGGTCATTGAAACCCGCCGCTCGCGCCCGCATCTATCTCGGTATATCCGGTTTCACACGAGGTTCCGTCATGTCCCGCAATCCGCTGCTCGAATCGCATACCCTGCCGCCCTTCGGCGAGATTCAGCCCGATCATGTGGTTCCGGCAGTCGAGCAGATCCTCGATGAGAACCGTAGCGCCATCGATCGCCTGGCCGAGCAGGCCAGTCGCGAGACGCCGACCTGGCAGAGCCTGGCCGCGCCCATCGAGGAACTCAACGACCGGCTGTCGCAGGCCTGGTCGCCGGTATCGCACTTGAACGGCACCATGAACAGCCCGGCGCTGCGCGACGCCTACCAGGCCTGTCTCGGCAAGCTTTCCGAATACGGCACCTGGCTGGGCCAGCACGAGGGGCTGTTCCGCGCCTACCAGGCGCTCAAGGACTCGCCGGCCTACGCCGAGCTGGCTCCGGCGCAGCAGCGCTCGGTCGACAATACACTGCGCGACTTCCGCCTCGCCGGCGTCGATCTGGCGGCCGACGACAAGCGTCGCTACGGCGAGATCCAGGCCCGGCTCTCCGAGCTGACCAACACCTTCTCCAATCATGTGCTCGATGCCACCCAGGCGTGGCACAAGGACATCGCCGACGCCGAGGCGCTCGACGGCCTGCCCCAAAGCGCGCTGGACACGCTCAGGGCCAACGCCGAGGCCAAGCAGCTCGACGGTTATCGCATCACCCTGGATTTCCCCAGCTTCTTCCCGGTGATGAGCTACGCCCACGACCGGGGGCTGCGCAAGGAGGTCTATACCGCCTTCGTGACCCGCGCCTCGGAGCTCGGTCCCAACGCCGGCGAATACGACAATGCGCCGCTGATCGAGGAGATCCTCGCGCTGCGCCAGGAGCTCGCTCGGCTGCTGGGCTTCGCGACCTACGCCGACTACTCGCTGGCGACCAAGATGGCCGAATCCCCCGCCCAGGTGCTCGAGTTCCTCGCGGACCTGGCCAAGCGCGCCCATCCCCAGGCGCAGGAAGAGTTCAACGAACTCGAGGCCTTCGCCAAGGAAACGCTCGGCCTCGACGACTTGCAGCCCTGGGATGTCGGCTACGCCAGCGAAAAGCTGCGCGAGGCCCGCTACGCCATCTCCGAGGAGCAGCTGCGTCCCTACTTCCCCGCGCCACAGGTGATCGATGGCCTGTTCCGGGTCACCGAACGGCTCTACGGCGTGCAGTTCGTCGCCGACGACGATGCGCCGCGCTATCACCCCGACGTGCGCTACTACGCGATCCGCGAGGGCGACACGCCGATCGCCGGCTTCTATCTCGACCTCTACGCCCGCGAGGGCAAGCGCGGCGGGGCCTGGATGGACGAGTGCCGGGTGCGCCGCGAGCGCGAGGATGGCAGCCTGCAGTTGCCGGTCGCCTACCTGACCTGCAACTTCACCCGCCCGGTGGGTGGCAAGCCGGCGCTGCTCACCCACGACGAGGTGACCACGCTGTTTCACGAGTTCGGCCACGGCCTGCATCACATGCTGACCCGCCAGACCGTCGCCGACGTCTCGGGCATCAACGGCGTGGCCTGGGACGCGGTCGAGCTGCCCAGCCAGTTCATGGAAAACTTCTGCTGGGTGCGCGAGGGGCTGGACATGATCGCCGCCCACGTCGACACCGGCGAGCGCCTGCCCGACGAGTTGCTCGGCAAGCTGCAGGCGGCACGCAACTTCCAGTCGGCGATGGGCATGCTGCGCCAGGTCGAGTTCTCGCTGTTCGACTTCCGCCTCCACCATGAACTCGAAGCGCCCACGGCCGGCGACGTCCAGCGCCTGCTCGATGCGGTGCGCGATCAGTATTCGGTGGTGCCGCGCGCCGACTTCAACCGCTTCCAGAACAGCTTCGGGCATGTCTTCGCCGGCGGCTACGCGGCCGGTTACTACAGCTACAAGTGGGCGGAAGTGCTGTCGGCCGACGCCTACGGCGCCTTCGAGGAGGCCGGCGTGTTCGACGCCGACACCGGCAAGCGCTTTCGCCGCGAGATCCTCGAGCAGGGCGGCTCGCGCGATGCCGCCGAGCTGTTCAAGGCGTTCCGCGGCCGCGAACCCAGCGTCGAGCCCCTGCTTCGCCATAGCGGCATCCGCGCCGCCTGACAGGAGAGAGCATGTCGATCCCCAAACGCTTCATCGCCGGCGCCATCTGTCCACGCTGCGCGGCCATGGACAAGGTGCGCACCTGGGAGGCCAACGGCATCCGCTACCGCGACTGCGTGGCCTGCGACTTTTTCGAGCAGTTGCCGATCGAGGAGCAGGACGCGCCGGAACTCGCCACCCGGGTCAACAAGGCGCGCGAAGACGAACGACGCAACAGCGTGCAGCCGGTGCGCATCCTCGACCCCAAGGGTCCCAAGGGCTAGCCGAACGCCAGGAGGCATGAAAACGAAAAGGCCCCGCCGATGGCGGGGCCTTTTGCGTTCCAGCCTGCGACCTCAGGACAGCAGGTTCGGCAGCCACAGCGAGATCGCCGGCACGTAGGTGATCAATATCAAGAAGCCGAGCAGCAAGCACAGCCAGGGTAGGCAAGCCTTGATCACCCAGCCGATCGAGCGTCCCGTGATCCCCGCGGTGACGAACAGGTTGAGCCCCACCGGCGGCGTAAGCATGCCGATCTCCATGTTGACCACCATGATGATGCCCAGATGGATCGGATCGATGCCCAGCTGCATGGCGATGGGGAACAGGATCGGCGCCATGATCAGCAGGATCGCCGAGGGTTCCATGAAGTTGCCCGCCGCCAGCAGCAGCAGGTTCACGACGATCAGAAAGCCCCACGCCGGCAGGCCCCAGGAGACGATCACCTCGGCGATGTGATGCGGGATGCGCTCGGTGGTCAGCACGTGGGCGAAGAGCATGGCGTTGGCGATGATGAACAGCAGCATCATCGACACCTTGGCGCCGTCCAACACTACGCCGCGCACCTCGCGGTTGGTGAAGGAGCCAACGATGGCCAGCGGCACCTGCCACAGGCTGCGCGCCAGCGCGCCCCCCAGGCTCTCGCCGGGACGCTTCCACGGGTCGTCCTTGAGCGGCCCCATGTCGCGGTAGCCGACCACGGCCACCAGCCAGGCATAGATCGCGGCAATCGCCGCCGCCTCGGTGGGGCTGGCCACGCCGCCATAGATCGTGCCCAGCACCAGCAGGATCAGCAGCAGGCCGGCCAGGGCCTTGCCGCCCGAGCGAAACAGCTGGCCGAATCCCGGGAAAGGCTGGGCCGGCAGCTTCATGTATCGCGCCGAGACATAGATGGCGACCATCAGGATGCCGCCCATCAACAGCCCCGGAATCAGGCCGGCCATGAACATCTTGGCCGCCGAGACCTCGGTGGCCGCCGAGTAGACCAGCATGACGATCGACGGCGGGATCAGGATGCCCAGCGTGCCGGCGTTGGCGATCGCCCCGGCGGCATAGGATTGCGGATAGCCCTGACGCACCATGCCGGCGATGGTTATCGAGCCGATCGCGGCGACGGTGGCCGGCGACGATCCGGAAACGGCGGCGAACAGCATGCAGGCCATCACCGAGGCCATCGCCAGCCCGCCCTTGACGTGGCCCACGACGTCGGTGGCGAAGTTGATCAGGCGGCGTGCCACGCCGCCGGTGGACAGGAAGGCGCTGGACAGGATGAAGAAGGGGATCGCCAGCAGCGTATAGTGATGCGAGACCGCCTCGAACAGCTTGATGGCGATCGAGCCCAGCGAGTCGTTGGAAAACAGCAGGATCGTCGTCACGCTGGAAAAACCCAGCGCGAAGGCGATCGGCATGCCCAGGAAGATGGCGAGGAACAGCAGGATGAACAGGGTCGCGATGGTCACGGGCGGCCCTCCTTGTCATAGTCTTCGGGGTCGCGCTGTTCGGCGAGACGCATGCTTTCCTGGCCTTCGTCGGAGAAGCCGAAGCTGTCGGTATCACCCTTGATCACGCGCCAGCCGAGTTCGAGAAAACGCAGGATCAGCAATGCCATGCCGACCGGCAGAATCAGCGTGGCCTGCCACTTGGGAATCGGAATGTCCTGAAGCTCGATGCCGATCATGTGGGTCAACTGGAGGTACTGATAGCTGCCCACGAGAATCAGCGTGCAATAGGTCAGGCATACCGCCAAAGCGATCAGAGTGACGATCCGCCGGCCGCCACGCGGCAGCTTCTTGACCAGTACGTCGACGCCGATATGCGCGCCGTGCTTGACGCCCCACGACACGCCGAACAGCACGAACCAGCCCGAGAGATACAGCGAGCCCTCCTGCGCCCAGCTGATGCCCTGGGCGAGGACGAAACGATAGAACACCTCGACGCATACCAGGAACACCATGGCGACCAGCAGCGCGCAGAAGATCGTCTCTTCCAGCTTGTTGAGCCAGCGCACAATCATTGGTTTTACCTCGCTCGATCACAAAGACGGCGAGCCCTTGGGGCTCGCCGTCGTTCACGATGGCCGCTGCCTCAGCCCTCGTTGGCGGCTTGGGCGGCGTCGATCACGTCCTGGCCGATCTCGTCGGCGAACTGCTTCCACACCGGCTTCATGGCGTCGACCCACTGCTGGCGCTGTTCGGGAGTCAGCTCGATGATCTCGGACTTGCCGGAGTCGATGATCGCCTGCTTGGCCTCCTGGTTCTCCTGGGCGGAGATCTCGTTGCCATAGGCGATCGCTTTCTGCAGCGCCTCTTCGACGACCGGACGCACGTCATCCGGCAGGCCGTTCCAGAAGCTGGCTGAAGACACCACCATATAGTCGAGCAGGCCGTGGTTGGACTCGGTGATGTACGGCTGCACCTCGTAGAACTTCTGCGAGTAGATGTTCGAGTAGGTGTTCTCCTGACCATCGATCGCCTGGGTCTGCAACAGCAGGAAGACCTCGGAGAACGGCTTCTTGAGCGGCGCGGCATCGACCGCCTCGAACTGCGCCTGGAGTACGTCGGAGGTCATGATGCGGAACTTCTTGCCGGCGGCGTCCTCGGGCACGCGCAGCGGCTCGGAGGCCGACAGCTGCTTCATGCCGTTATGCAGATAGCCCAGACCGGTCAGGCCCTTCTCCTCCAGCGAGGTCAGCAACTGCTCGCCGGTCTCGCTGTTCTGGAAGCGCTCGACCGCGTCCATGTCCTTGAACAGGAACGGCAGGTCGAAGACCTGGAGCTGGTCGGTGTACTTCTGGAACTTGGAAAGTGCCGGTGCGGCGAGCTGGACGTCGCCCAGCAGCATGGCCTCGAGCACCTGGTCGTCGCCGTAGAGCTGGGAGTTGGGATAGACCTCGACGTCGACCTGGTCGCCGACCGAGCTCTTCTCGACGAGCTCCTTGAACTTCTCGGCCATCTGGCCCTTGGGGGTGTTCTCGGCGACCACGTGGGAGAACTTGATGGTGATCGGGTCGGCGGCGAAGGCCGAGCCGGCCATCAGGATACCGGCGGCCAGCGAGGTGAGCGAAGCGAGCTTGAGCGTACGCATGTTGTTGGCTCCTTACGGATGTTATAGCGGTGAAAGTTCTGGCGACCGTCCGGCTTGTTGTATCGGCCGCTCATTGGCCGCCTGCGACGGCACCTGTCGTCTCTCTTATGGCAATAGCTGTGCCAATAAGAGCAATATTCATGAAAACAATTGCTTACCAGCCATCATAGGCTTTGATAGCCACCCAAGGCCGAGCAACTGTGCGCATATCCACACAAGCTTGCCGAGCCGACGTGCGGAAATCCACACATTGCCTGATTTCCGCTGTCGCCGCACCGATATCCCGCCTATGTTTGAAAGCAGAATTCTTATCATCAACACTGATGGCAGATACCTTTACAATGGGCAGGTCGTGGCGGCGGCCTCTTTCGCCATTGCCGCGACGGCGATAGCCGCATTATCCGAGCCAAGGCGCCAGGACGCGTCATCAAGCAACGACAGTGGAGGAGATGCATCATGCAACACGAGTTTCCCGACTTACCCTACGCCTACGACGCGCTGGAACCGGTCATCGACGAAACCACCATGCGGGTTCACCACACCAAGCACCACAAGACCTACTTCGACAAGTTCGTCGATGCGATCTCGGGGACCGAACTGGAAAACCAATCGCTCGAGCAGATCTTCGCCAACATCTCCCAGCAGAAGCCGGTCGTGCGCAACAATGCCGGCGGTTTCTATAATCACGCCCTGTTCTGGAAGATGATGTCGCCGAACGGTGGTGGCGAGCCGCAGGGTGCGCTGGGTGAAGCGATCAACGCCAAGTACGGCTCGCTGGACGAGTTCAAGAAGGCCTTCCTGGGCGCCGCGACCGGTCAGTTCGGTTCCGGTTGGGCCTGGCTGGTGGTCAAGTCCGACGGCGAGCTGGAAATCACCTCGACCGCCAACCAGGACAACACCCTGATGGACGTCGCCAGTGTCCAGGGCAAGCCCGTGCTGGGCCTGGACGTCTGGGAGCACGCTTACTACCTGACCTACATGAACAAGCGTCCCGACTACGTCGAGAACTGGTGGCGCGTGGTCAACTGGGAATACGCCAACGAGCTCTACACGGCGGCCAAGTCCTGAATAATGGCCAGAGTGATCGGTAACGCCCGCTGAGTTCCAGCAGAGGCTAAGCCAAAAAAGCCCTACCGCGTGCGGTAGGGCTTTTTCTGTGGTCTGTCATCCCAAAAAGGGCGCGTGCCGATCAGGTACCGGTCGCGGGGGTCGCATCAGGATTCAAGCCGATGGTCCCGCAGGCGATGCGTGCGCCGCCACCGCCCAGCGCGGGGTTGTCGCTGTAATTGTCGCCGCCCTCGTGGATGATCAGCGCATGATTCTCGAGATCGGCCACCTCGAGACGCGGCGCCAGCACCGGCGTGGTGGCCTTGCCCTGATCGTCCACCGCGAGTGCCGGTAGATCGCCCAGATGGCCCTCGCCATTAGGCCCCTGGTGGGTGCCGGTGTTCTCGGGGTCGAGGTGGCTGCCGGCGGCCGCGGCCGCGGTTTTCTCGCCATCCTTCATGGCGGGCTCGCAGCTGGCGTTCTGGTGGACGTGGAAGCCGTGGCTGCCCGGTGGCAATTCCTCGAGTTCGGGAGTCAACAGCAATCCTTGCTCGGTATCCTCCAGCATGACGACACCGATCTTCTGGCCGAGGCCTTCGCTGGAAACCTGATGGATCGGCACTTGCTCTTCGGCGGCCTGCGCCGAGCCGGCGAGGAGCAGCGCGGCCCCCAGCCCCAGCGTGCATTGGCGAATCATGCTCATGGCGTTACCTCATCCGTGATGTGAACGTGCCTCTTCAGGCTAGTCAACGCCACGCCAGGCTGACAAACCGCCGGCCTCGCAATCAGGCAAGGTTATCGAGGATCCGCAATGACGGCGCCGACTGGTTGAGGGTATAGAAATGTAGCCCCGGCGCGCCGCCATCGAGCAGACGCTGGCAGAGATTCGATACCACTTCCTCGCCGAACGCCCGGATGCTCTCGCTATCGTCTCCGTAGGCTTCGAGCTGCTTGCGAATCCAGCGCGGTATATCGGCGCCGCAGGCATCCGAGAAGCGCGCCAGCTTGGTGTAATTGGTGATCGGCATGATACCGGGCACGATCGGCGCCTCGACGCCCAGCGCGCGGGCCCGTTCGACGAAGTGAAAGTACGCGTCAGCGCTGAAGAAATACTGGCTGATCGCCAGGTCGGCGCCGGCTTGCACCTTGCGTACGAAGTTCTGCAGGTCGTGTTCGAAACTCGGCGCCTGGGGGTGCGCCTCGGGATAGGCGGCGACCGCGATCTCGAAATGATCGCCGGTCTCGGCACGGATGAATTCGACCAGCTCGTTGGCGTAACGCAGCTCACCGATGCCGCCCATGCCCGACGGCAGATCGCCGCGCAGCGCCACCAGACTATCGATGCCGTCGTCGCGATAGCGGTTGAGCAGCTCACGCATCTGCGCCTTCTCGCTGCCGATGCAGGACAAGTGCGGCGCCGTGGTGATGCCGCACTCGCGCACCTGCTTGACCGTGTTATGGGTGCGCGCCTGGGTCGAGCCGCCGGCACCGTAGGTCACCGAGAAGAAGCGTGGCCGGCGCTCGGCCAGGGCATCGCGGGCCAGCAACAGCTTTTCCCGTCCAGCGTCGGTATTGGGGGGAAAGAATTCGAAACTGATGCCCAGCGGATACTCTCGTGTGCTCATCGGTCAACCCTTGTCCAGCGCAGTCGGCGTTTTTAGTGGGCCGCATCGCGGCCAGTCGATGCAGCGCATTGTGCCCCCCTAGCCGGTAGGGGACCAATGAAAGTTTCGCGCCGCAACTTCAATGACAGTCATGTTGGCGCTTGTCGAGATTCACGCTGGCCACGACGGCTCAGCGCGAGGCGACGCTCCCCGGCTCCGCGCAATCGCCACCGGTCAGGCAGGCATTGCCTTCGACCTGCAGGGTGGCGTGGCTGATGCCGAAATCCGCCTGAAGGCGGGCATAGGCCGTCTTCAGGATCGCCGGGTGCGAGATGTCATCGCGCACCACCAGGTGCAGACTCAGCAGTGGATCCTGCGGCGTCAATCCCCATACATGCAGGTCATGGACGCCGACCACGCCGTCGATGTCTTCCAGCGCCGTTTGAATCCTGTCGACATCGACGCCTTCCGGCGTGCCTTCGAGCAGGGTATGAGTCGAGCGCCGCAGGATCTTCCAGGCGGCACGCAGGATCAAGGCCGCGGCCAGCATGGACAGCAAGGGATCGATCGGCATCCACCCGGTCAGCATGATCACCAGCGCAGCCGCAATCGCCGCCACCGAACCCAGCAAGTCGCCCATCACATGCAATACCGCGCCGCGCAGGTTGAGATTCGCCTGATCGCCGCCGTGCAGGATCTTGAACACCATGAGATTCACCAGCAAGCCGAGTATCGCGATGGCCATCATCGGCCCGGCCAGCACGTCCACCGGCTGCGTGAAACGCTCGACGGCGGCGATGAATATCCATACCGCGATGCCCAACAGCGTCAGCCCGTTGATGAAGGCCGCCAATACCTGGAAGCGTTGATAGCCGAAGGTACGCCGCTTGTCCGGCGCCTTGTCGCCCATGTAGAAGGCGAATAGTGCCAGCCCCAGCGAAAAGCTGTCGCTGAACATGTGCCCGGCGTCGGCCAGCAGCGCCAGCGACCCCGCCATCCAGCCGCCGATCGCCTCCGCCAGCATGAAGCCGGCGGTCAGGTACATGGCGAGCTTGACGCGCCTGGCACTGTCGGCGGTGACCGTGGGTGCGTGGTCGTGGTCGTGGTCGTGGTCGTGGTCGTGGTCGTGCGCCATAGCGGACTCCGTTGACGAATTTGACTCAATTACCGCGCCTGTAGTCACTATAGGGTCAAGTATCGCCGGGACACCAGGCGCGGGCGCTGCCAATCAGCGCGACGAACAGGCATCATGGCGCTTTTGTCACGGAAACAGCGATGTCTCACGCCGATCTCTACCAACCGCTATGGATGCTGCTGGCTTTCGTCGCCCTGGGCTGGCTGTGCGCCCGCCGGCTGGCGCTCGACCCGCGCCCCATCGCCACGCTGCTGATCTATGTCATCGCCCCGCTGACCTTCTTTCGCGCCCTGGTGCTCGGCGATCCGGGCGCCGACGACCTGCTGCTCAGCGCGGCGCTGTTCCTGCTGTCGAGCGCCATCGCGCTGCTGGTCGCGCGGCTGGCCCGGCCGTTCTTCGCCGCCGAGGAGAGCGCCTTGCTGGCGTTCTCCTCGGGCACCGGCAATACCGGCTACTTCGGTCTGCCGATCGCCATGGTGCTGCTGCCCCCCGAAGGCGTGACCCAGTATCTGTTCTGCCTGCTGGGAATCAACCTTTTCGAGTTCACCGTCGGCTTCTACCTGAGTGCCCGCGGGCGCTTCTCGGTGCGCCAGAGCCTCGTGCGCATCGCCCGGCTGCCGCTGATCTACGCCTTTCTCGCCGCGCTGCTGGTCAGCGGCCTCGGCGTGCCGCTGCCCGGCGCGTTGCTCGACGGGCTCGAGTACTTCAAGTACTGCTATACCGTGCTCGGCATGATGATCATCGGCATGACCCTCGGCCGGGTGACCCTACGCGAGTTCGACACGCGCTTCATCGCCGCCTGCGTGACGCTGCGCTATCTCGTCTGGCCGTTGCTCAGCGTCGCCGCGGTGGCGCTGCTGCAGGCCAGCGTGGGCATCGACGCCACCCTGGCCACGGCGCTGCTGCTGCTCGGCGTGGTACCGATGGCCGCCAACGTGGTGGTGGTCGCCATGGAGCTCAACATCCGGCCCGAGAAGGGTGCCATCGCGGTGCTGCTGACGACCCTGGCGGCGCCGCTGTTGATCCCGCCCTATCTCGGGGTGCTGCTGGCAATGGTCGGGCTGGAATGATCCCGAAGCGCAGCACTAGCCGACGAAGCCGATCCCCATCAGCGGCGCCAGCAGCGCCTGTACCGCAACGCTGATGACGATCAGCAGCGCCGCCGTCAGCGCCAGCGTCCAACCCGACGCCCGGCCCAGCACGGCGATTTCGCCCGACGGCGACTCGAACAGCAGCGTGGCGGCGACGCGCAGGTAATAGTAGAGCGAGATCACGGTGTTGATCACCGCGAGCACGGCCAGCCAGGCATGGCCGCCCGCGATTGTCGCCTCGAACAGCAGCAGCTTGCCGACGAAGCCCACCAGCGGCGGGATGCCCACCAGCGACAGCAGTGCGACGATCAGCACCGCGCTGGCCAGCGGCCGGCTGTGCCCCAGCCCGCGATAGTCGTCGAGCGCGGTGCGCCCGCGCCAGTGGGTGACCACCGCGAAGGCGGCCAGATTGGCCACCGCATAGGCGGCGAGGAACGCCAGCAGCGCCGGCATCGCGCGCGGCGCCGAATCGAGGACCACGATCGCCATCAGCGCATAGCCGGACTGCGCTACCGACGACCAGCCGAGCAACCGGCGCAGGTCGCGCTGGCGCAGTGCCGCCAGGTTGCCCAGCGTCATGGTCACCGCCGAGATCAGCGCGACGATCGCCGGCCAGGCGACCGCATCGGGCAGCAAGGCGACGAAGCGCGCCAGGGCCAGCGCCGCAGCGATCTTGGGAACCACCGTCAGCAGCGCGGCGACCGGCGCCGGCGCGGCCTGGGCGACGTCCGGCAGCCAGGAGTGGCCGGGAAACGCCGCCAGCTTGAAGCTCAGGCCAATGACGATGCAGGCCACTGCCACCACCAGCCCCCAGGGATCGGCCCCGGCGGCCAACGCCGCGGCGGTGGCCGCATAGCCGGGGTCGCCGACCAACCCGAACAGCAGCACCACGCCGAGTACCAGCAGCGCATTGGTCAGCGCGCCGATCAGGTAGTATTTCATCGCCGCCTCGAGCGCCGGTGCCCAGCCGCGATGGAAGGCCGCCAGTGGATAGCTGGCCACCGAGGTCAACAGCACCCCGACCATCAGCTCCATGGTGTCGTGGGCCGAGGCCATCATCAGCGCGCCGAGCAGCGTGAACAGGCACAGCGCGTAGTATTCACCGTGGCGACGATCGCCACGCAGCCAGTCCGGCGACAGGCCGACGCACACCGCGCCGCCGGTCAGGATCAACAGCTTGGCGACGATCGCCGGGCGATCCAGTGCCCACACCCCGGCGAAGCTCAGCTGTGGCGCCTGCGTCCACTGCGCCACGCTGGCCGCCGCCGCGCCGGCCAGCGCGACCAGTGCCAGCCCGGCGGCCCACGCCTGGTGGCGCTGCGCGGCGAAGGAGGCGAACAGCACGATCACCACCGCCGCCAGCAGCAGGATGAGTTCGGGAAGCAGATCGCCGACCGGCATCAGCGCCCTCCGACCAGCGCGCCCGAGGCCGACTCGAGCAGCGCAAGCACGAAGCTCGGGTAGACGCCGATGGTCACGATACCCAGCGACAGCACGCCGAGCACTAGCCCCTCGGCGCGATTCAGGTCGCTGAAGGTGCCCAGCGAAGCCGGCAGATGGCCGAAGAACAGCCGCCGCAGCATGTCCAGGAACAGCGCCGCGGTGATCAGGATGCCGACGATCGCCACTGCCGCCAGCCAGGGGTAGACGGCGAAGGTGCCGGCGAACACCTGGAATTCGGCGACGAACCCGGCCAGCCCGGGCATGCCCAGGCTGGCGAAGGCGGCCAGCACCGTGAAGCCGGTGAGCCGCGGCGCCTGGTGGGCCAGGCCACCGTAGCGGCCCAATTCGTAGCCGCCGGTGCGTTGCCACAGCGAGCCGCTGATGAAGAACAGCGCCCCGGTGATCAGGCCATGCACGACCATCTGCAGCGAGGCCCCGGTCAGCGCCAGCTGCCTTGCGGCCGGGTCGCCCCATGCCGACGCCGCCACGGCGATGCCCAGCACGCTATAGCCCATGTGGTTGATCGAGGTGTAGGCGATGCGCCGCTTGAGATTGCCCTGGCCCAGCGCCACCAGCGCCCCATAGACGATCGCCAGCAGTGCCAGCGCCCCGACCCAGGGCGCATAGCGGGCGAAGGTCCCGGGCATCATCGAAAGCGGCAGGCGGATCATGCCGTAGACGCCCATCTTGAGCAGCACCCCGGCGAGAATCGCCGAGACCGGCCCCGGGGCGTCGACGTGGGCCTGCGGCAGCCAGGTGTGCAGCGGCACCAGCGGGGTCTTGATCGCCAGGCCCAGCATCAGCGCCAGGAACACCAGACCGGCGTAGAGCCCGCCGCCGGCCAGCGGGCGCTGCTCGATCAGTTGGCGCATGTCGAAGCTGTGCGGCTCGAGCGCCAGGTACAGGCCGATGATCGCCAGCAGCAGCAAGAGCGAGCCGGCGAAGGTGAAGAGGAAGAACTTGAGCGCCGAGAGCTGCGGCCGGCCATGTCCCCAGCGGCCGATCAGGAAGAACATGCCCACCAGGCTGAGATCGAAGAACACATAGAACAGCAGCAGGTCGAGGGTCAGGAACACCCCCAGCGACACGCCCTGCATGAACAGCAGCCAGGCGTAGTAGCCACGCGGCTCGCCGCGGGTATCGACGGGATAGACGGCCGCCGCGGTGAACAGCAGCGCGCTCATGGTCGCCACCGCCAGCGCGATGCCGTCGACCCCGAGCCGGTAGGCGACACCCAGCGACGGCACCCAGGGCAGCTCGGTAACGTACTGGAACTGCGGCCCCTGCGGGTCGAATCCCAGCCAGGCGACGATCAGCGCCGCTAGCGAGACGGCGGCGGTGCCCATGGCCAGCCGACGCACCTGAACGGCGTTCCAGTGCGGATAACCGGCCAGTGCGAGTGCCCCCAGCAGGGGTACGACCAGGGCAATACTCAGGATCACAACAGGACTCCTATCACCAGCAAGCTCAGGACAAGCGCGACACCGATGGCGATACCGCTGTAGTAGTGGTGGGTCTGGCCGCTCTGGGCGCTGCGCGCCCACCCGCCGGCCCGGTCGGTCAGGCGGCTCAAGCCGCCGGGCAGGCCATCAGCGAGCGTTTCGCCGCGCCCCGCGCTGCGCCGTGCCAGGGCGTCGGCGAAGCGCGCCGTGGCGTGCAGTCCGGCATCGACCCTCGCATCGTCGAAGCGCGCCAAACGCCGGGCAAGCGCGGTGACCGCGCCCGCCACGCGCGCGAGCAGCGCGGTCAGGCCGAACCACTCGGCGACGACGGCCTGACTGGCCGAGGCCGGCTCGACCCGGCGTCCGGGGCGGGTCATCAGCAGGCCGCCGACGATCCCCGCCAGCACCAGCGCCAGCGACGCCAGCAGCAGCCACAAGTGGCTGGGCGGCCAGTGGGTCGCCAGCCAGCCGGCGACGGCCTGGTGTGCGGGCGGCCACCACAAAATCGACAGCAGCAGCGTACCGGCCGCCAGGCTGCGCAGCGCGACGATCTCGCCGCGGGTGGGAGGCGTCGACGGCGGCAGGCGATCGTGCGTTTGGCGGTCGGCGCGACCGTAGGCCAGGCGCTGGAAGCGAGTCGCGTAGAGCGCGCTCAGCCCGCCGGCCAGCGCCACCCCCAGCGCCAGCCAAAGCGACTGCTGGCTGGCCGCCGAGGCGACCTGCTCCTTGCTCCAGGCCGAGCCCAGCGGAATCATCCCAGCCAGCGCCAGACTCGAGACCAGCGTAGTCGCGGCGACGCCCGGCAGCCGGCGGCCGAGACGCATGCCGGCCAATTCATAGCCGCCGGACTCTTTGGCGGCGAGCCCGGCAGACAGGAACAACCCGGCCTTCATGAACGCATGGGCGACGAAGTGCACCAGCGCCACCGCCGGAAAGCCCGCCCCCACCGCCAGCCACATCAACCCGTACTGCGATGAGGTCGAGGCCGCCAGCAGCTTCTTGGCATGGCCCTGGCAGATTGCCGTCATGGCACCCGCCAGCGCGGTGGTCAGGCCGATCGCGATCACCAGCGGCACGAACCAGGCCACGCCGTCGAGGATCGGCTGCAGACGCGCCAGCAGATAGAGCCCCGCGGCCACCAGGGTTGCCGCGTGCAACAGGGCCGAGACCGACACCGGCCCGGCCATGGCGGCGAACAGCCAGGCGGAAAACGGCAGCTGTGCCGACTTGGCGGCGGCCGCCAACACGATGCCGGCCACCGCGATGTCCAGTAACGGTCCCTCGAGCGCGGCTAGGTCGGCGTAGCCGAAGCCGCCGCTGCCGGCGAATACCGCCGCCGCGGCGACGTATAGCCCCAGATCGCCGCAGCGCGTGGTCAAAAAGGCCGTCAGCGCATCGCGCGTCACTTCCGCCTCGCCCCAGCGGTAACCGATCAGCGCCCACGAGCAGGCGCCGATCAGCTCCCAGGCGATCAACAGCATCAGCAGGTCGTCGGCCAGCACCAGCAGTTGCATGGCTCCGACGAAGGCGACCAACAGCGCCAGCAGCCGAACACCGCCCCGGCCGGTCTCGCCCGGCGGTAGCTCGTGGAAGCCCGCGTAGACGATGATCGGCAGCGCGATCAGCGGCACCGCCAGGGTAAACACCGCCGCCGCATCCGACGGCGCCAGGGTCAACGCCAAGACGTCGCTCCAGCGATACGCCGCCTCGCCCCAGCCGGTGGCCAGCGCGAGCGCCGCCAGCCCCAGCGTGGCCAGCACGGCCAACGCCGCCGACGCCGTCACGGCGATGCGTCCCAGCCGCGCGCCACCTAGGTAGAGCAGCGCCGCCGCGCCTATCGGCAACAGTCCCAGCGACCACAACATCAGTGCTTGAGCTCGTCGAGCGCTTCGGTGGTGTCGGCCTGCTTACCGCGGAATACCGCCACCACCAGCGCGAAGCCCATGGCCATCTCGATGGCCATTACCGCCATGACGATGATCGTTAGCAATTGCCCTTCCGGCGCGCCCGCGCCGCTATAGGCCCAGAACGCCACCGCGGCCAGCATGACGCCATTGAGCATCAGCTCGAGCCCCATCATCAGCATCACGAACGACTGCTGCGACAGCGCGCCATACAGGCCGATGCCGATCAGCGCGGCGGCGACCAGCAGGAGGGTTACCAAGGTCATTCCACGTCTCCCTGTGTTGATCGCTCCCTGGAGGCTAGTGGCAATGGTGGTGATGGCCGTCCGACTCCCCCGAGTCGGACTGCGGGCCGGCCGGGGCACCGCCCGGCTCGAGTCCCGGCGGCAATGAGCCTTCGTTGGCGGCGCCGAAGCGCCCGCGATGGCTCGACAACACCACCACGCCGAGCATCGTCGCCAGCAGCACGATGCCCGCCGACTCGAAGACCAGCATCGAATCGCCGAGCATCTCGCGGCCCAGCGAAGCCACCGGCTCGAGCCCTTGGGGCAACGGCCGGTCGGGGAACTCGACGAACAGCGCCAGCGTCCCCAGCAGCGCGAAGGCCAGGCCACCCGCGACGATCGACAGGCGATGCTGATGGACCATCATCATCGGGTTGAGCCCCGCCGGATTCATCATGAACATCACCATGAACAGCGCCATGACCGTCATCTCGACGGCCATCATGAACAGCATCGCCACTCCCAGGTAAACCGCCGCCAGCAGCAGCATGATCGCGCCCACGGCGATGAACGAGGCGAGCAGAAAGAACGATGCACGGACCATCGAGTCGGTGCGGAACACCCGCCAGCCGCTGACTATGGCAAGCGCGGCCAGTACCCAGAAGATCGCGTCGGCGAGCAGGCTCGACTGCATCACAGCGCCTCCAGCCCGGCCCAGACGAGATCCACGAACGACAGCGGCAACAGCACCACCCACATCAGCGTGACGCAGCGCTCCGGCGCCAGGCGCGGCAATACCCGGCCCAGCCACAAAAGCGCCAGCAGTATCGCCAGCATCTTGAGCGCCAGCCACAACGGCCCGGGCAGCCACGGCCCCTGCCAGCCCCCCAGGAAGGCCGTGGCCGCGATAGCGCTGAAGGCCACCAGCATCGCCATCCGGGCGATCTCCCAGACCAGCCGCGGCGGCCCCGAGACCTCGCTGGCGGTGCCCCCGGCCAGATCCGTCGAGTCGGCCAGGTTGAGCGGACCCCAGAAGGTCAGCCCCAGCCCGACGATCAAAAACAGCGGCAGCCCCAGCGGCTGGCGCACCACGTTCCAAAGCTCGCCCTGGGTGGCCACCACTTGCGAGAACTGCAGCGACTCGGCGGGCAGCACCACGCCGATCAGCACGAACATGCTGATCAGGATGTAAGAGAGCCCCAGCGCCACGTAGCGGTAGCCGCCGATCAGCGCCAACGGCGCGTTGGCCGACCAGCCGTGCAGGAAGATCGCCACCGTGGCCAGCGCCTCGAGGCTGCCCCACAGCACTACCCCAGTGGCCAGGTTTGAGGCGATCAGGGTCGGCGACCAGGGCACCAGCGCCAGGCCCAGTGCGGCCAGCGCCAGGTAGAGCGCCGGGGCCAGCCGCCAGGCGGGGCGGTCGGGCGCCTCGGTGACGTTGGCGTCCTGGCGGTAGAGCCAGGCGCCACGCGCCAGGGGGGCCAGCCAGGGATTCCCCTGGCGCGGCCAGCCGCAGGCGCCGGCGATCAGCCGGTCGGCGACCGCCACGAGATAACCGCCCGCGATCAGCGTCAGCGACACCAGGGCCAGAGCCGGCAATACATTCATGGCGCGCCCTCTTCATGCGACCCACTGGACGCGCTTGCCGACTCCGCAGACGCCTCGCCGGGTGGCGGCGAGGCGCTGACGGGGGCGAGATCCAGACTGGCGATGGTCGCCAGCGCGCTGTCCCATTCCAGGCCGGGCAGCAGCTCATCGAGACAGCCGCCGGCCGCCGGCGAGGGTCGATCGCGCCACGGGCCGCAGGGGGTCTCCACGTTGCCGGGAGCGGCGGTCAACGGATCGCCCTCGTCCACGGCGCGTCGGGCCAGCGCCAGCGATTGCTCGATCTCGCCGAGAGCCTGTTGCCAGCGCGCCCGGGTGTCGCTGCCCCAGCTCAACACCGGACTGAAACCGAGGCGGCGATAGTGCGCATCGTCGCGCCGCAGGTCGGCGTCGATGCCCGCGGCGCGCGCCGCCGGACCGCCGAGCCGGCGCGCCATCTCGGCATCCAGCACGCCACCGTCGAGCGCCGCCAGGTTGAAGAATCCCGAGCGCATCAGTCGCCGACGCAGGCCATTGATGCGACTCGCCGGCGTCAGACCGCGCGCCAGACGCAGCGCCTGCAGCCCGAGGCTCTCGAGGCCGGCCAGGCGCAGCGCCAGGTAGAGTTGCCGGAGATGATGCCGGGCCCGCGCCAGCTCGAGTTCGGCGATCGACACCGGCTGCTCGCGGGCCGTCTGGAAGATCGCATCCAGGGCGCGGGGGTAGGCGGACGACAGGCTCGTCCAGGACTGGATCACGTCGCCCTGCAGGGTGATCTCGGCCGCCAGCCCGGGCGGCAGCAGCGGATAGAACGGTCCCAGCCGGAAGGTCAGCGAATCGAGCGTCAGGCCGTCGCGGATGTCGTCCTGCATGTTCATCGCCATCGGCCGGCCATAAGGCGTGCCGCCCATCATCCCTTCTCCACCGTGGCCGTCGTCGCCCAACCCCTGCCAGGGATTGGGCGGCTCGTCGGGCAGCAGCCGCGGCGAGCTGCCGCGCTGACCGGTGTGCAGCTCGCGGTGCAGCGCGACCAGCTCGTCCGCCAGTGTCGCGAGATCGTCGGCCCGCCGGGCATTTTCCAGCCCGGGCAACGGCTGGCTGCGAAACCACAGCGTGGCGAACGGGCGCGGCAACTGGTCATGCACGCGCTTGAGCGCTTCGTGGTGCTGCGCCGGCACGTGTCCGGCGACCAGCAGCACGCTGGCATGGCGCGGCGAGTCGACCCGCGCGACGCGTCCGGCCAGGGCCAGTTCGTACAGCACCCGCTCGCCGCCGATACCCAGCAGCGGATAGACCGGAACCGGCGCGCGCGCCGCGAGTCGTTCGAGCCAGCTCACTGCCACTTGAACACCCCTTCGCGCCAGGCGTAGACGATGCCCACCGACAGGATGGCCAGAAACATGCCCATCTCCATCACCGCCATCAGCCCTTTTTCGACGAACACCACCGCCCATGGGTACATGAACATCATCTCCATCTCGAAGGCGATCAGCAGCAGAGTCATCGGGTAATAGCGGATGTGATAGCGGTTCCAGGCGTGGCTATCGGGGGTGCCGCCACCGAGGAACGGCGCGCGCTGGGAGTAGCTCGGCAGTGTCCGACGGCGCAGTTCGGGCCACTGCAGCGCCAGGCCGACGCCCAGCGAGATCAGCAACACTACGAGCAATGTCAGCAGTTCCATGCGATTCCCTCGTCCCTGTTACCAGCGCACTGCATCGTGGCTGGCCCGAACACGCCGAGGCCCGGTTAGACCGGGCCCGTGTCGGCTGGCGCAAGATAGGCGTCACTCTCATGCCGCCATGGCAGCGCACTCTTCGGCGCAGCGATGGCAGGCCTTGGCGCACTCCTGGCAATGCTCATGCTCGTGCTTGGCGCACTCATCGCCACACTGACGACATATGTCGGCACAGATCCTGCAGATCTGGCCTACGTATTCGCTGCCCTGCGCCATGAACGACGCGGCCAGTCGGCAGATCTGCGCGCACTGCCTATCCAGGCGAATGCACTCGGCCATCATCTTGACGTCGTCCTCCTTCAAGCAATCGACCGCGCAGGCATCGCAATAGGCGGCGCAGACATTACACGCTTCGATACAGGACTGATGCTTTCCGAAATCCATTTCGGCCTCCTTGGCTGGCTAGATAGCTTTGGCTCGATATGTCGGTTCGATAAACATGCTTGTTAGGCACACGTCTAGCGCCTCATTTCATGCGCTTCTTAAGGTTTAGTGGCTTTATCAGCCCGGGGCAAGTCATCTATCCGCCGCCAACAAAAAGACCGCTTTTTAACTAAAAACTTAAACGCTCAAGAAGTTATAAATAGCAGGACGCCACGAAACGGAAAAAACACGCCCCAATCCACACCACGATGGTATCGAATATTCCCGCCGAATCTTCGAACATAGACCTGTGGCCTGCACACAGGTCAAGGCGAGCCAGGCGCTCAGACATCCTTCAATAAACCTTTGACGACCCTGCCGATCGACAGCCCCTGGACGAGAATCGAGAACAGCACGATCAGATAGGTCACGGTGAGCAATACGTCACGGTTCTCGCCGTCGGGCAATGACAGGGCCAGCGCGACCGAGATGCCGCCGCGCAGACCACCCCAGGTGAGAATGCGCGCCGCCCCGCGGCGAAACCCCAACATGTCGCGCAACAACATGACCGGCAGGCCGATGGTCACGAAACGCACCGCAAGCAACACTATCAACACGCCCAGGCCGACCCAGAAATAGCCGGTCTCGAAGGGGATCAGCATTACCTCGAGGCCGATCAGCACGAACAGCAGCGTGTTGAGGATCTCGTCGACCAACTCCCAGAATGCGTCGAGATACTGTCGCGTGGTTTCGGACATCGCGCTCTCGCGGGCCTTGTTGCCCACCAGCAGGCCGGCGGCGACCATCGCCAGCGGCCCGGAGACGTGCAGGTGCTGGGCCAGTGCGTAACCGCCCAGCACCACCGCCAGCGAGATCAGCACCTCGATACGGTAGGCGTCGATGCTGCGCATCAGAGCATACGCCAGCCCGCCCACGACCAATCCCAGCAGGATGCCGCCGCCGGCCTCCTGCAGGAACAGCGTTCCGGCATGCGAGACCGTCAACGCCTCCTCGCCGGTAGCCGCGCCCAGCAATAGCGTGAACACCACCACCGCGATGCCGTCGTTGAACAGCGATTCGCCGACGATACGCAGTTCCAGGTCCTTGGGCGCCCCGGCATTGCGCAGGATGCCCAGCACGGCGATCGGGTCGGTCGGCGAGATCAGCGCGCCGAAGGTCAGGCAGTACAGCCAGGAGACGTTGAAGCCGAACAGCGTGCACAGTGCATAACTCGCGCTGCCGACCACCAGCGTCGAGATCACCACCCCCACAGTGGCGAGAAAGCCGATCGACCAGCGGTAGCGACGCAGCCGATCGAGATCGATGTGCAACGCCCCGGCGAACAGGATCAGCGAAAGCAGGCCGTCCATCAGCAGTGCATTGAAATCGATCTGGCCGAGCCAGGTCTCGACCCGGCCCTCGAGCGCCGTCCAGCCCAGCGCGGTGAGCCCGTGCATGGCCCCCGACAGCAACAGCGCGATGGCCATCACGCCGATGGTCAGCGGCAGGCCGAGGAAGCGGTGGTTGAACCACGCCAGCACGGCGGTCAACGAGATGATGATAGCGATGAGATCGAGCATGGGCCCTCCCTGGCCGGCTGCTGGCGATGGCTTGTCCCGATCCTGGCTGGCCCGACACGACAACGCCGCCTGCCGGCGGCGTTGCGCATAGACGGGACGCGTGGGCTCAGTAGCGGTATTCGTCCGGCTTGTAGGGACCCTCGGCCGGCACGCCGGTGTACTTGGCCTGTTCGGCGGTCAGGCGCGTGACGACCCCGCCGAAGCCCTCGACCATGTAGCGTGCGACCTCTTCGTCGAGCTGCTTGGGAAGCACCGTCACGCTGAGGCCGCCGGCCTTTTCGTCATCGGCGAGATCGGCGAAGCGCCGCTCGAAGAGGTGGATCTGCGCCAGCACCTGGTTGGCGAACGAGCCGTCCATGATCCGCGACGGGTGACCGGTGGCGTTGCCCAGATTCACCAGCCGACCCTCCGAGAGCAGGATCAGGTAATCGCGGCTCTGCGGGTCGAAGTCGCCCGGGTCGCTGTCGCGGTAGATCTTGTGGACCTGCGGCTTGACCTCCTCCCAGTGCCACTGGCGGCGCATGTAAGCGGTGTCGATCTCGCTATCGAAGTGACCGATGTTGCAGACCACCGCGCCCTTCTTGAGCGCCTTGAGCATCGGCGCGTCGCAGGCACCGATGTTGCCGGTGCAGGTCACCACCAGGTCGATCCTGCCGAGCAGTTCGCGATCGATACTCTCGACGCCGTTGTTGACGCCATCGACATAGGGCGAGACGACCTCGTAGCCGTCCATGCACGCCTGCATGGCGCAGATCGGATCGATCTCGCTGACCTTGACGATCATGCCCTCCTGGCGCAGCGAGGCCGCCGAGCCCTTGCCGACGTCGCCGTAGCCGACCACCAGCGCCTGCTTGCCGGCCATCAGGTGATCGAGACCGCGCTTGATGGCGTCGTTGAGACTGTGGCGACAGCCGTACTTGTTGTCGTTCTTGGACTTGGTGACGGCGTCGTTGACGTTGATCGCCGGGACCTTGAGGGTCCGGTCGCGCAGCATCTCCTGCAGGCGGTGCACGCCGGTGGTGGTCTCCTCGGAGATGCCGTGGATGGCATCGAGCAGTTCGGGACGCTTGTCGTGCAGCAGCGCGGTCAGGTCACCGCCGTCGTCGAGCACCATGTTCGGGGTCCAGCCGTCGGGGCCTTCCACGGTCTGCTCGATGCACCACCAGAACTCCTCCTCGTTCTCGCCCTTCCAGGCGAACACCGGGATGCCCGCCGCGGCGATCGCCGCGGCGGCATGATCCTGGGTCGAGAAGATGTTGCACGAGGACCAGCGTACCGAGGCGCCGAGTTCGATCAGCGTCTCGATCAATACCGCGGTCTGGATGGTCATGTGAATGCAGCCGGCGATGCGCGCACCGGCCAGCGGCTGCTGGTCCCGATACTTGGCGCGGATCTTCATCAGCGCCGGCATTTCGGTTTCGGCGATACGGATCTCGCGGCGGCCCCAGTCGGCCAGCGCGATATCGGCGACCTTGTAGTCCTGAGCGAGGTTGGCTTGGGCATTCGCCATGGCTGTCATCGTCGTCTTACTCCATTCCCGGGGAATGGGCGCCGTTGCTTGCTTGCGGCTTGCCGTTCGAGCCTCGCACACCGACGCTTGGCGTCGACGTGCTGCAGCGCCCCTCGAGCGGCGGCAACGCGACCTGGGTCCATGACCCAGTTGGCAGTTCACTACAGCCGGAGGGCTTTTTCAATCGGCTTCGCGCATCCTGTGGCGGGCCAACCTCCCCTCAACGATAAAGCGGCCCCGCAGGGCCGCCTGATTCGCTCGGATTCATCAGCAGTCACTGCTGCTCTTCAGTCTGCTGCTGGTCGTCCTGGCCATCCTGGGTGGCGCTTTGATCGTCCGTCATGTCGTCGTTGGTAGCGCCTGACGAGCCGCCTTGGGCCTGATCCTCGCTCATGCCCAGATCGCCGGAGGAGTCGCCGGTCCCGGTGGAGCCGGTTGCCGAACCACCGGCCGAACCGGACGTCGCGCCGCCGCCGGTCGTGCCGGAGGTAGTGCCGGAGGTCGTACCGGTCGTACCGGAGGTCGTGCCCGAATCGGCCGTGCCACCGCTGGTGGCTTCCGAGCTGGTGGCCGGTTCGTCGCCACCACCAGGCTGCTGTTCTTCGCCGTCGTCACCACAACCGACCAACAGCGCACCGGACAACGCCATCGCGGCTAACCAAGCAAGTTTGCGATTTTCCATGTTTAAGTTCCTCATCCATTGATTAGCGATATCCAGTTCCCACACACAGCGTAGAAGGCTCTACGACAAGCCACAAACGACGACGCCCCGCCATTGTGGCGGGGCGTCGCGGACTGCCCGGCGGTGTCGTCCTAGAGCCCGGCAGCGCTCCGCAAGGCTTCGGCCTTGTCGGTCTTCTCCCACGGGAAGGCGGTGAAGGTTTCGGTCTGCGCCTCGCCGTGGACATCGGTCCAGGTGTAGCTCGCCTCGAACGGCTCGCGACCGAAGTGACCGTAGGCCGCGGTCAGCTGATACATCGGATGCTGCAGATCGAGCATGCGGGTAATCGCGTAGGGCCGCAGGTCGAAGTGCTCGCGGACCATCTCGATGATCTTGGCGTCGCTGATCTTGCCGGTGCCGAAGGTATCGATCGACACCGAGGTCGGCTCGGCCACGCCGATGGCGTAGGAGACCTGAATCTCGCACTTGTCGGCGAGTCCCGCGGCGACGATGTTCTTGGCCACGTAGCGTCCGGCGTAGGCGGCGCTGCGATCGACCTTGGACGGATCCTTGCCGGAGAAGGCGCCGCCGCCATGACGCGCCATGCCGCCATAGGTGTCGACGATGATCTTGCGCCCGGTCAGCCCGCAGTCGCCCACCGGGCCGCCGATCACGAACTTGCCGGTCGGGTTGATGTGGTAGCGGGTGCTGGCGGTCAGCCATTCGGCCGGCAGCACCTGCTCGATGATCTCGCGCCGGACCATCTTGCGCAGGTCGTCCTGGTCGATCTCCGGGTCGTGCTGGGTGGAGAGCACCACCGCCTCCACCGCCAGCGGCTTGCCGTCCTCGTCGTAGCGAAAGGTCACCTGGCTCTTGGCGTCCGGACGCAGCCACGGCAGCATGCCGCTCTTGCGCAGTTCCGACTGGCGCTCGACCAGGCGGTGCGCATAGTGGATCGGCGCCGGCATGTAGGAGGCGGTCTCGTTGGTCGCGTAGCCGAACATCAGGCCCTGATCGCCGGCCCCCTGGTCCTCCGGCTTCGAGCGGTCGACGCCCTGGGCGATGTCCACGCTCTGCTTGCCGATCAGGTTGAGCACGCCGCAGGTTTCGCCATCGAAGCCGACATCCGAGGAGCTGTAGCCGATATCCAGGATCACCTTGCGCACCAGTTCCTCGAGATCGACCCAGGCGCTGGTGGTGATTTCACCGGCGACGATCGCCACGCCGGTCTTGACCAGCGTCTCGCAGGCCACCCGCGCCTGCTTGTCGCGGGCGATGATCGCGTCCAGCACCGCATCGGAGATCTGATCGGCGATCTTGTCCGGATGGCCCTCGGATACGGATTCGGAAGTAAACAGGGAATATTCGCTCATGGCGTCCTCGACCCTCTCTGGTAGGCGTTCCGATGCGTCGGAGAAAAGGGGAAAACAGCGCCGCGACCGCCGGGACGGCAAGGACGACGCGCGACAAGCCGGATTGGCGATGGAGCCGGGCCCGGGGGTCAAGAGTCTACACGCTGCCCGCTTAGCTGCCTAGCGAACGCGCCGGGCAGCGCCGCATGCCGGCGATCTCGGCATTTGATGGCAACTCGCATCTCGGCGACAATAACCGCCTGATTATCGTGCCGCGCTGTACTGCGGCGTGGTCCAGCCAAGCGGCAGTGGGTCGGGCGCTGATCGACAGGGATGCCCGCCGACGACTGCCATTGCCGATTTGCCGCAGCGAGGAGCTCAAGAATGCCGTCCCGTTTCGAGTTGGCGAATGCCATCCGCGCACTGTCCATGGATGCCGTGCAAAAGGCCAAGTCCGGTCATCCCGGCGCCCCCATGGGCATGGCCGATATCGCCGAGGTGCTGTGGAACGATTACCTCGAGCACAACCCGGCCAATCCACATTGGGCCGACCGTGACCGTTTCGTGCTGTCCAACGGTCACGGTTCGATGCTGCTCTATTCGCTGCTCCACCTGACCGGTTACGAGCTGACCCTCGAGGATCTGCAGAACTTCCGTCAACTGCACTCCAAGA
Organism: Halomonas sp. HP20-15; assembly: GCF_033446685.1. Lineage (NCBI taxonomy): Bacteria > Pseudomonadati > Pseudomonadota > Gammaproteobacteria > Oceanospirillales > Halomonadaceae > Halomonas > Halomonas sp. HP20-15. The sequence goes on from NZ_JAWQLY010000015.1 coordinate 34,538, forward strand.
CCCCGGGCCACCCCGAGCTCGGCTATACGCCCGGCGTCGAGACCACCACCGGCCCGCTCGGCCAGGGCCTGGCCAACGCGGTGGGCATGGCGATCGCCGAGCGCACCCTGGCCGCCCAGTTCAACCAGCCGGGACATAACATCGTCGACCATTACACCTATGTGTTCGTCGGCGACGGCTGCCTGATGGAGGGCATCTCCCACGAGGTCTGCTCGCTGGCCGGCACCCAGGGCCTGGGCAAGCTGGTGGCCTTCTACGACTCCAACGGCATCTCCATCGACGGCGAGATCGAGGGCTGGTTCACCGACGACACCGCCAAGCGCTTCGAGGCCTACGGCTGGCACGTGGTGCCCAACGTCGATGGCCACAATTCCGACGAGGTCAAGGCGGCGATCGAGCTGGCCCGCCAGCACGACGACCGGCCCAGTCTGATCATCTGCACGACGATCATTGGCTTCGGCGCGCCCAACAAGCAGGGCAAGGAAGAGGCCCACGGCGCCGCACTCGGCGACGACGAGGTGGCTGCGGCTCGCAAGCAGCTGGGCTGGCCACATGCGCCCTTTCACGTGCCCGAGGAGATCTACAGCGCCTGGGATGCCCACGATCGCGGTAAAAAAGCCGAGGCCGACTGGAACGAGCGCTTCGAACGCTACCAGGCCGAGCATCCGGAGCTCGCCAAGGAGCTCCAGCGGCGCCTCAAGGGCCAGCTGCCCAGCACCCTGAAGAGCGAGAAGCTGATCGAGGAGGCCCAGGAGAAGGGCGAGACGCTGGCCACCCGCAAGGCCTCGCTGGCATGCCTCAACGAGCTCGGCCCGGACCTGCCCGAACTGTTCGGCGGCAGCGCCGACCTGGCGCCCTCCAACCTGACCTTCTGGAAGGGCTCGCGGGCGATCAATCGCGACCACTTAGAGGGCAACTACCTGCACTACGGGGTACGCGAGTTCGGCATGGGCGGGATCATGAACGGCATCAGCGCGCACGGCGGGTTCATTCCCTACGGCGCCACCTTCCTGACCTTCATGGAGTACATGCACAACGCGGTACGCATGGCCGCGCTGATGAATCGTCAGGCGATCTTCGTCTACACCCACGATTCGATCGGTCTCGGCGAGGATGGCCCGACCCACCAGCCCATCGAGCAGTTGAGCGCCCTGCGTTCGACGCCCAACCTGTCGACCTGGCGCCCGTGTGACGCCACCGAGACGGCCGCCGCCTGGCATGCCGCCATCCATCGCCGCGGCGCACCCACCGCGCTGGTGCTGTCGCGCCAGAACCTGGCGCCGCAGCAGCGCGACAAGCACCAGTTGGCCGACATCCAGCGCGGCGGCTATGTGCTCAAGGACAGCGACGAGCCGGCCGCGGCGATCCTGATCGCCACCGGCTCCGAGGTCGACCTGGCGATGCAGGCCGCCGATGCGCTGGAAGCCGAGGGCAAGGCGGTGCGCGTGGTGTCGATGCCGTCGACCGATGTGTTCGACGCCCAGCCGCAGAGCTATCGCGACGCGGTGTTGCTGCCGAACGTCCGCAAGCGGGTGGCGATCGAGGCCAGCCATCGCGTCTACTGGCACAAGTACGTGGGCCTGGACGGGCGTATCGTCGGCATGGACAGCTTCGGCGAATCGGCGCCGGCCGGCGACCTGTTCAAGTACTACAACTTTACCGTCGAGAACGTCGTCGCCCAGGTCGAGGAATTATTGCTGGGCAGCGCCGACTGAGCGACGGCGCCCGACGCCGTATGCGCGAAAACGAAAAAGCACGGCGAGAGCCGTGCTTTTTTGCGCCTATGGCCGCACCGTCGCTAAAACGCCCAGTCCTCGTCCTCGGTGCGCACCGTCTTGCCGATCACGTAGGACGACCCCGCCCCGGAGAAGAAGTCGTGGTTCTCGTCGGCACCCGGCGAGAGCGCGGCGAGAATCGCCGGGTTGACCTGCTCCACGGCGCCGGGGAACAACGGCTCGTAGCCCAGGTTCATCAGCGCCTTGTTGGCGTTGTAATGTAGAAACGCCTTGACCTCCTCGGTCAGCCCCACCTCGTCGTAGAGCGACTCGGTGTAGTGCACCTCGTTGTCGTAGAGCTCGAGCAGCAGGTCGAAGGTGTACTCCTTGATCTGGCGCTGGCGTTCCGCCGACTCGGCCTCCAGCGCGCGCTGGAACTTGTAGCCGATGTAGTAGCCGTGGACCGCCTCGTCGCGGATGATCAGGCGGATCAGGTCGGCGGTATTGGTCAGCTTGCCGCGACTCGAGAAGTACATCGGCAGGTAGAAGCCCGAGTAGAACAGGAACGACTCCAGGAATACGCTGGCGACCTTGCGCATCAGCGGGTCCTCGGCGCGATAGCGCTCGAGAATCAGCTCGGCCTTGCTCTGCAGGTGGGTGTTTTCCTCGCTCCAGCGATAGGCGGCATCGACGTCGCGGGTCGCACACAGCGTCGAGAAGATCGAGCTGTAGGAGCGCGCATGCACCGACTCCATGAAGCTGATGTTGGTGAATACCGCCTCCTCGTGGGGAGTGACGGCGTCCTCGATCAGCACCGGCGCGCCGACCGTGCCCTGAATGGTGTCGAGCAGCGTCAGTCCGGTAAACACGCGGATGGTCAGCTGCTGCTCGAGCTCGGTCAGGGTGTTCCACGAAGTGATGTCGTTGGACAGCGGAATCTTCTCGGGCAACCAAAAGTTGCTGGCGAGGCGGTTCCACACCTCGAGATCCTTGTCGTCCTGCAGCCGGTTCCAGTTGATGGCATCGACGCGCCGCAGGCGTGGGGTAGAAGCGGTGGCAGTCATGAACGGACTCTCACTCGAAATGGGGTTGCTCGGCCCCGTCGGGTCGCGACGGGGCATTGGTTCTGCGAAGACTCAGAGCGTGCAGGACACGCAGCCCTCGACCTCCGTGCCTTCCAGCGCCGACTGACGCAGCCGCACGTAGTAGATCGTCTTGATGCCCTTGCGCCAGGCGTAGATCTGCGCGCGGTTGATGTCGCGGGTGGTCGCGGTGTCGTGGAAGTACAGCGTCAGCGACAGGCCCTGGTCGACGTGCCGGGTGGCCTCGGCGTAGGTGTCGATGATCGCCTCGGGACCGATCTCGTAGGCGTCGCGGTAGTATTCCTGGTTGGCGTCGTTGAGGAACGGCGCCGGGTAGTAGACGCGCCCCAGCTTGCCCTCCTTGCGGATCTCGACCTTGGATACCACCGGGTGGATGCTCGAGGTCGAGTTGTTGATGTACGAGATCGAGCCGGTCGGCGGAATCGCCTGCAGGTTGCGGTTGAAAAGCCCGTGTTCCATCACCGATTCCTTGAGCGCGCGCCAGTCGGCCTGGGTCGGAATCTCGATGCCGCTGTTCTCGAACAATCCGCGTACCTTCTCGGTCCTGGGCGCCCATGCCTGCTCGGTGTACTTGTCGAAATACGCGCCGCTGGCGTACTGCGAATCCGCGAAGCCGGCGAACGCGGTACCATGCTCGATGGCCAGGCGGTTGGAGGCGCGCAGCGCGTGGAAGGTCACCGTATAGAAATAGATATTGGTGAAATCCAGGCCTTCCTCGCTGCCGTAGTGGACATGTTCGCGGGCCAGGTAGCCGTGCAGGTTCATCTGACCCAGGCCGATGGCGTGGGAGCGCTGGTTGGCCTCGGCGATCGACGGCACCGAGCGAATGTCGCTCATCTCGGAAACCGCGGTCAGCCCGCGGATCGCGGTCTCGACGCTGGCGGCGAAGTCCGGCGAGTCCATCACCTTGGCGATGTTCAGCGAGCCCAGGTTGCAGGAGATGTCCTCGCCGATCTTTCGATAGCCCAGGTCGTCGTCGTACTCGGTTGGCGAATTGACCTGCAGGATCTCCGAGCACAGGTTGCTCATGTTGATGCGCCCGGCCACCGGGTTGGCGCGGTTCGCGGTGTCCTCGAACAGCAGGTACGGATAGCCGGACTCGAACTGCAGCTCGGCGATCGCTTGGAACAGCTCGCGGGCGTTGATCTTGGTCTTGCGGATGCGCCCGTCGTCGACCATCTCCTGGTACTTCTCGGTGACGCTGATGTCGCCGAACGGCACGCCGTAGATGCGTTCGACGTCGTAGGGCGAGAACAGGTACATCGCCTCGTTGCGCTTGGCCAGTTCGAAGGTGACGTCGGGGATCACCACGCCCAGCGAAAGCGTCTTGATGCGGATCTTCTCGTCGGCGTTCTCGCGCTTGGTGTCGAGAAAACGCAGGATGTCCGGGTGGTGGGCATTGAGATACACCGCGCCGGCGCCCTGGCGCGCGCCCAGCTGGTTGGCGTAGGAGAACGCGTCCTCGAGCAGCTTCATGATCGGAATGATGCCCGACGACTGATTCTCGATGCGCTTGATCGGCGCCCCCGCCTCGCGAATGTTGCTGAGCAAAAAGGCCACCCCGCCGCCGCGCTTGGAGAGCTGCAGCGCCGAATTGATCGCCCGCCCGATCGACTCCATGTTGTCCTCGATGCGCAGCAGGAAGCACGACACCAGCTCGCCGCGCTGACGCTTGCCGCAGTTGAGGAAGGTCGGCGTGGCCGGCTGGAAGCGACCATGCAGGATCTCGTCGACCAGTCGGCGAGCCAGTGTCTCGTCGCCGCGCGCCAGGTTCAGCGCGACCATGCACACGCGATCCTCGAAGCGTTCCAGATAGCGCTTGCCGTCGAAGGTCTTGAGCGTATAGCTGGTGTAGTACTTGAAGGCGCCGAGAAAGCTCTGGAAACGAAACTTGACCGCATAGGCCTGATCGAACAGCGCGCTGACGAAGGCGAAATCGTACTGCTCGAGCACCGCGCGCTCGTAATACCCCTCCTCGATCAGGTAATCGAGCTTCTCCTCGAGGGTGTGGAAGAACACGGTGTTCTGGTTGACGTGCTGCAGGAAGTACTGACGCGCGGCCTCGCGGTCCTTGTCGAGCTGCAGATGGCCTTCGGCGCCGTACAGATTGAGCATGGCATTGAGCGCATGGTAATCCAGCGCCTGCCTGGGCCGGGCCGGGCCGCCCGCCACGCCGGGTTCGTGGGTCTGCATCGTCGTTTCATCCAACATGAGAGAGCTCGGTTTGCAAAAGGGGCGCCAGGTGCCGACGAACCGCGACGACGTCCTCGGGAGTACCCGTCAGCTCGAAGCGATAGAGCATCGGCACCTGGCATTTGTGGGCGACGACACGACCGGCCAGGCCATAGGCGGCACCGAAGTTGGTGTTGCCGCCGGCGATTACGCCGCGGATCAGCGAACGGTTGTGTTCATCGTTGAGAAAGCGGATCACCGGACCCGGCACCGCCGTACGCGGGTCGCCGTCGCCGTAGGTCGGTACCACCAGCACATATGGCCGCTCGGCCCGCAGCGCGCCCTCGTCACGACTCGACGGGATGCGTGCGGCGGGTATTCCCAGCTTCTCCACGAAGCGGCGGGTATTGCCCGACTTGGTCGAGAAATAGACCAGTTCGCTCACGTCGCTCTCCCGTTGATGGATCGGTGACGAAGGATCGCCACGGCTCATGCCAGGCCGCGGATCTTCTCGGGACGAAAGCCCGACCAGTGCTCGCCCGCGGCGACCACCACCGGCAGCTGGCGATAGCCCAACGACTCAACGGTCTCAATGGCATCGCGATCCTGGGTCAGGTCGACGACCGTGTAATCGAGCCCTTGCTTGTCGAGCGCCCGATAGGTTGCGTGACACTGCATGCAGTCCGGCTTGCTATAGATCTTAATGCTCATGACAATGATTCCGTTTTAGTTTAAGACAGCGAGTCGGCGTCGCGAAGATGACCCGATCCTACCGCTTGGCCGGGCGAGCGGCCAATGCATTTTATCTATATATGGTAGTTTATTGCTGACCCAAGTCAAAGATATGGTAGCCAACGGTAAAATGGGCCGAACGCCGGCATGCCCCGCCCGAGCGGGCGTGAGGCGCCTTTGCGTACCGTTCATGCGGGAATTATTGAAGAACATAGGGAGGCTCGACCGAGCGTCGCGCTAGCGCCGTCCGATGCCGTCACGCAGATAGCCACCCATTAGCCAGCGCAACGGCGTCGCGTGACGCGACGCGCCCAGCAACGCATGGCGGGCCAGGCGCTCCGCGCGGCTCTCCACGAGCGGATAGGCGTGAAACTCGCCAAGCCGCTGCATGTCGCCCAGGCAATGGCGGTAGCGACGAGTGACTTCGGCGGAGAAGGCCGCGGCGAATAGCGAGCGAGGCCCACATACGCGCGAGGCCCGGCATGCGCCGGGCCTCGAGACGAACCGGGCCGCCGACCCGGTGATAGGCAGTCAAGAATCAGGCCACGGTGACATCCTTGGCCAGATAGACGTCCTGAATCGCATTGAGCAGTTCGACACCCTCCTTCATCGGCTTCTGGAAGGCCTTGCGCCCGGAGATCAGCCCCATGCCGCCGGCACGCTTGTTGATCACCGCGGTGCGCACCGCCTCGCCGAGATCGCTGTGGCCCTTCGAGCCGCCGCCCGAATTGATCAGGCCGATGCGTCCCATGTAGCAGTTGGCGACCTGGTAGCGGGCCAGGTCGATGGGATGATCGGAGGTCAGCTCGTCGTAGACCTTGTCATGGGTATGGCCGAAGCCGATCGCCCGATAGCCGCCATTGTTCTCGGGCAGCTTCTGCTTGACGATGTCGGCCTTGATGGTCGCCGCCATGTGGATCGCCTGGCCGGTCAGGTCCGAGGAAACGTGATAGTCGGTACCGTCCTTCTTGAAATCGGGATTGCGCAGGTACGACCACAGCACGGTGACCATGCCCAACTGGTGGGCGTGCTCGAAGGCCTCGCTGATCTCGGTGATCTGGCGACGGCAATCGGGCGAACCGTAGTAGATGGTCGCGCCCACCGCCACGCAACCCATGGCGTGGGCCTGCTCGACCTGCGCGAACAGCGTCTGGTCGTAGATCGCCGGGTAGGTCAACGACTCGTTGTGGTTGAGCTTGAGCATCATCGGGATCTTATGGGCATAGCGCCGCGCCACCGAGGACAGCACGCCGAGCGTCGATGCCACGCAGTTGCAGCCGCCCTCGATCGCCAGTTCGACGATGTTCTTGGGGTCGAAATACTGCGGGTTGGGGGCGAACGAGGCGCCGGCGGAGTGCTCGATGCCCTGGTCGACGGGCAGGATGCTCACATAGCCGGTACCCCCCAGGCGCCCGTGGTCGTAGATCGCCTGCAGGTTGCGCAGTACATTCGGGCCGCGGTCGGTGTCGCTCATCACCCGGTCGACGAAATCCGGCCCCGGCAGGTAGAGGCTTTGCTTGTCGAAACCCCGGCAGGTGTGATTGAGCAGGCTATCGGCCTCGTCGCCCAGCAGTTTGGCAATATCGGTCATTGGCTTGCGCGCCTCCCTTTGAGTGTGGTCCTTGCTTTTCGCACGGATCGGAATCCGTCGCCCATCTTGGCGATAACGCGCGGCGCTTTCCACCTTGCACGCCCCTGCATGGTCAACGTTGCGATCCGGCTTGGCAATCTCACCCAAGGATAGCGGATAAACCCCCGCGCCAGCACGCTGCGGTGCTGGAGGGTTCACTCCTCCGCCAGCGCCGGCAGCAGTACCTTGACCTTGCGCGTCAGTGTATTGCGCCCCCAGCCCAGCAGTTCCGCCGCCTCGCCCTTGCGCCCACCGGTGTGCTTGAGCGCGGTCTCGATCAGGATGCGCTCGAAATCCGGCACCGCCTCCTCCAGCAAGTGGGTATGCCCGGCGGCGAGCGCCCGATCGGCCCACTCGCGGAAGGCGCCGCGCCAATCGCCACTGGCCGCCTCGGTACCTTCGACGTCGCGCAGCTCCGGCGGCAGGTCGTCGATCAGCACTTCGCGGCCCGAGGCCATCACCGTCAGCCAGCGGCAGGTATTCTCGAGCTGGCGCACGTTACCCGGCCAGGGCAGCTTGGTGAGATGCAGTTCGGCATCGCGGGTCAGCACCTTGGGCTCGGTGGACAACTCCTTGGCGGCCTCGGCGAGAAAGTGCTGGGCCAGGCGCGGAATGTCCTCGCGCCGCTCGGCGAGCTTGGGCAGGTGCACGCGGATCACGTTGAGACGATGAAACAGGTCCTCGCGAAAGCGCCCCTCCTTGACCAGCGTCTCGAGGTTCTGATGGGTCGCGGCGATGATCCGCACGTCGGCCTTGACCGAGAGATGACCGCCGACCCGGTAGAACTCGCCGTCAGCCAGCACCCGCAGCAGCCGGGTCTGGGTGTCGGGCGGCATGTCGCCGATCTCGTCGAGGAACAGCGTGCCGCCGTCGGCCTGTTCGAAGCGCCCGCGACGCTGGGCGGTGGCGCCGGTGAAGGCGCCCTTCTCGTGGCCGAACAGCTCGGACTCCATCAGATCCTTGGGGATCGCCGCCATGTTCAGGGCGATGAACGGCTTCGCCCTGCGCGGGCTGTGCTGGTGCAGGGCCTGGGCGACGCGCTCCTTGCCGGTCCCCGATTCGCCGTTGATGAGCACGGTGATATGCGACTGCGACAGCCGGCCGATGGCGCGAAAGACCTCCTGCATCGCCGGCGCCTCGCCGATGATGTCCGCCGAGAATCCCTCGGGCGCGACCGCCGGCGAGGCACGCTCGCGGGCATGAGCCACCGCGCGGCGCACCAGCGCCAGGGCGTCGTCGACATCGAACGGCTTGGGCAGGTACTCGAAGGCGCCGCCCTGATAGGAGGCCACCGCGCTGTCCAGGTCGGAGTGCGCGGTCATCACGATCACCGGCAGGTCCGGGCAGGCCTCGCGAACGCGCGCCAGCAGGTCGAGGCCATCGAGCCCCGGCATGCGGATGTCGGTGAGCAGCACGTCGGGCGGATAGCTCAGGATCTCCTCGAGGGCGGTATCGGCCCGGTCGAAACTGGCCACCTCCAGGTCCGGCTGGGCCAGGGCGCGCTCCAGCACCCAGCGTATGGCTCGGTCGTCGTCGACGATGACGATACGGGCGACATCATTCATAAAGCCCTCCAGCGGGTAGCATGGTTTCGCCTCCGGCGAATGTCGCAGTCTCAGCGCATCCGGCGCTGTCGTAGTGCTCCGTCCGGCTAGTGATGGGCGTCCAGCGGCATCAATAGACGGAACTCGGTACATCCGGGATGCGAGTCGCACTCGACCAGCCCCTGATGCTGATGCAGGATCGACTGGGCTATCGACAGCCCCAGCCCGCTGCCCTCGGCGCGCCCCGAGACCATCGGGTAGAACAGCGTCTCGCGCAGCGCCGCGGGGATCCCCGGGCCGTTGTCGATCACCGCCACCTCGCAGACCAGCCGGTGACGCTCGGCACCCAGCGTGAATTGACGCCGGGCCCGGGTGCGCAGCGTCAGCCTGGGTGACGGCGTGCCGCTCTCCTCCATCGCCTGGACGGCGTTGCGCGCCACGTTGAGTACCGCCTGGATCAGTTGCGACTCGTCGCCGTAGAGGTCGGGCAGGCTGGGGTCGTAGTCGCGTACATAGCCGACCCGGGGATGCTCGGCCTCGAGCAGTGCGCGCACCCGCTCGAGCACCCGGTGCACGTTGAGCGGCTCGTGGCGAATCAGATGGTTGGGGCCGAGCATGCGATCGACCAGGTCGCGCAGACGATCGGCCTCCTCGACGATCACCCGGGTGAACTCGGCCAGCTGCGGATCCGGCAGATCGCGCTCGAGCAGCTGCGCCGCGCCGCGAATCCCGCCCAACGGATTCTTGATCTCGTGCGCCAGCCCGCGCGACAGCACCTTGATGGTTTCCTGGCGGGCGACCAGCGCTTCCTCGCGGGAGATGCGCAGCAGCCGGTCGCGCGGCTCGATCTCGAGCAGCAGCTCGGCTTCCGACAGTGGCGTGACGGTGAAGTCGACGGTAATCGCCTCGCCGCCGGCCAGCAGCAATATGGCCTCGCGCTGGGTGAAGGGGTGGTACTCAGCGAGCGCCTTGCGCAACACGCCGGCGACCGCCCCGCCTTCGCCTTCCAGGCACTCCAGGCGCGTCCCCTCGACCCGGCCACGACTCACCGCCAGCAATGCTTCGGCAGCCGGGTTCAGCCAGCGAACGCATAGCGTCTCGTCGAGCAGAACGACCGCCGTCGTCAGATTTTCCAGCAAGCGTTGGTACATGGCGCGTCTCGACATCCTGAGATCCGTTAGCTTGGTGATTGCAAGAAGCGCGCCAGCCTGGCCAGGCCCGAAACGAGCGGGGTGGCGGGCATGGCGCTGAGGCACTCTGCACTATTATGGTGCATAGGGACGGAGAAAGCTGCTCGATGGCGCGCCATTGGTGAAAACGCGGCGCTTACAAAAACAGCGAAGAGAGCGATGCGCCGCTAAGGAAGCGCGGAACAAATAGGTGAGCGGGATGAAGCGCAAGGCGTACGGAGCACAGGAACCGGAGCATATGGGGTATATGTGAGGATTCCGCGCACCGCACAACGCAGCGATTCGCCCGCGCAGGCATTTGTGCAGTGTTTCCTATTTGCCGGTGCGGCTCGGTGGCAGTCCGGCGGGGTTGTTGGGATTGGCCGGTAGATTGACGCTGGCGCGTTGCACGTAGAGCGTGACCGGCGCACTGCGATGACGCACCTTGCCGTCGGCATCGAGCAGTTCGGCTATGAGGGTATGTTCGCCACGCTCCAGGTTGGTGAGCATGAACGCGGAGCTGTGCAGGGCCGACTGGCTTATCGCGCCATCGACCAGCAAGCGCACCTTGTGATCCTCACGCAGCGCCGGTTCGATGGCCAGTTGCACCTGCACGTTGCCGGCAGCTCCCGTGGGCAGGGTCTGCCCGTCCTCGGGCGCGGCGATGCGGAAGGTCGAATAGGGCATGAAGGGCTGGCCGACGTCGCGCGAGGCAGCCGGCTCGGCACGCTGCGTGCGCGGCGGCGCGGCGTCGAGCTGTGCGGAAGGCACCACGGTCAACGGCTCGAGGTCGACCCGCTCGGCGTTGCCGACCGGCTTGTCGGTGAACACCACGTTGCCCTGCGCATCGGTCGTGCGATAGACGTTGGCCGCCCCGGCAACCTCCATGCCCGGCGCTATCCCCAGTGCGATGACGCATAGCAGCGGAACCGCGAAAACGCGCTTGATCATGATCCTTCACCCCTTTGCACCGCGCCTGTCGCCGACACTTGAGCGATTTACGATATCCGCCAGTGTAATGCAAAAAGGCCCGCCGGGAAGGCGGGCCTCTGTGATCGAGCGGCTGGCTTCGCTCGGCTGATTAGCAGCTGTAGTAGAGGTCGAACTCGACCGGGTGAGTCGTCATGCGCAGGCGCTCGACGTCCTCGCCCTTGAGCTCGATATAGGCATCGATCGTGTCGTCGGTGAACACCCCACCCTCGGTCAGGAACGCACGATCCTTGTCGAGGGCTTCGAGCGCCTGCTCAAGGCTGTTGGCCACGGTCGGCACCGACTTGCCCTCTTCCGGCGGCAGGTCATAGAGGTTCTTGTCCATCGCGTCGCCGGGGTGAATCTTGTTCTTCACCCCGTCGATACCGGCCATCAGCATCGCTGCGAACGCCAGGTACGGGTTGGCGGTCGGGTCGGGGAAGCGGCACTCGACGCGCTTGCCCTTCGGGCTGGCGGTGTACGGGATGCGGATCGAGGCACTGCGGTTGCGCGCACTGTAGGCGAGCATGACCGGCGCCTCGAAGCCCGGAACCAGGCGCTTGTAGGAGTTGGTCGAGGCGTTGGTGAAGGCGTTCAGCGCCCGCGCATGCTTGATGATGCCACCGATGTAGTACAGCGCCGTCTCGGACAGCCCCGCGTACTCGTCGCCGGCGAACTGGTTCTCGCCATCCTTCCAGAAGGAGGAGTGAACGTGCATGCCGGAACCGTTGTCGCCGACCAGCGGCTTGGGCATGAAGGTCGCGGTCTTGCCGTAGGCGTGGGCCACGTTGTGGACCACGTACTTGAGTTCCTGAACCTCGTCTGCCTTCTTGACCAGCGTGTTGAACTTGACGCCGATCTCGTTCTGGCCGGCGTTAGCCACCTCATGGTGGTGCACTTCGACGCTCTGGCCGATCGCCTCGAGGGTGTTGCACATCGCGCTACGGATGTCGTGGAAGCTGTCCACCGGCGGGACCGGGAAGTAGCCACCCTTGACGCGCGGACGGTGCGCCAGGTTGCCGCCTTCGATCTTGCGATCGGTCGACCAGGCGCCCTCTTCGGAGGTGATCTTGTACATGGCGCCTTCGATGTCGGCCTTCCAGTGCACTTCGTCGAAGATGAAGAATTCCGGCTCGGGGCCGAAGAATGCGGTATCGCCCAGGCCCGAGGCACTCAGGAACGCCTCTGCGCGCTTGGCGATGGAGCGCGGGTCGCGCTCGTAACCCTGCATGGTCGACGGCTCGATGATGTCGCAACGCAACACCAGGGTGGCATCTTCGGTGAACGGGTCGAGGAAGCCGGTGCCGTCTTCGGGGCGCAGAATCATGTCGGATTCGTTGATGCCCTTCCAGCCTTCGATGGAAGAACCATCGAACATCTGACCGTCCTCGAAGAACTCATCGTCGACCGCGCCGGCCGGGATCGTAACGTGCTGCTCCTTGCCCTTGGTGTCGGTAAAGCGCAGGTCTACCCACTTGACGTCGTGTTCTTCGATCAGGGCTAGAGTCTTCTCAGACATGGTGTCCTCCACAGATGAGCCATTGGCTTGCGTGTCCAGCGTCGTTTTAGCACGTCGGGGCGCGGATTGCCCATGCATGCCATTTCTGACAAAACAAATGCAGAAGCCGTGCCAAAATGGCGCAAGGGCAATCGCGACCATTCATCAAGCCAATGAATTACAAGCGGAAAGCGCCCAGGTGAGGATGCCGCAAAGCGCTCTCCGATCAGCCTGGATCGCATCATGGCGGTGCACACGCCCTGCTCGTGCACCATGGAAGAGCATAAATGACCCTTGATGCACCATTTTGGTTCACCAATGAGCAACGATGCCCATCGCCAAGGATTAGCGTCGACTCAGCCCTGCGAGGGCTTGCCGGATGAAGCGTCTCAGCCCTTCGCACTCGGCGAAAACCAACCATGAAAGGCTGCAAAATCAGCCAGCTGGCCAATTGAAACACTCAGAAACCCAGAGCTACTCTTGTTTACACAACTATCGCAGTAGATAGGGGGTAGCAGAGGCCTGCGAGACGTTGGCAGCAATGCCGTTGCCGCATCGTGACATCGGACGGCCTACGTCAGCGTCACGGTAACCGGGGCCCTTCCGGATTCCAGGTCGCCAGGCTTATGAATACATACAGTGTGGTCGTTGATTTCCGACGAGGCTACAACCGCGCAGAACGCTGCCTGATCACGCTGGAGAGATTGGCCGAGCGGATCGACGGCGATGTCGAACGCTGGCTTATCGTCGACCGACCGCGCCTGTCCCTGGGCAAGCTGGCGGAACGCCACGGCGCCCGAACGCTGACCCTGCCCGGGCTGGCGCGCGGCGCGCGACTCAACGCCGCCGCCAACTGCAGCCACGGCGAGGTGCTGGTATTCATCGAGTCGACCAGCGATCTTTCGGATAAATGGCTGTACGACATCGACCAGGCGCTGCGCATCCAGGCCTGGGACGCACTGGCGCTGGCCGCCGAACGCTGGCCGGCTTCCGTCTGGCTTCGGCGCATCGGCCGGGCGCGACTGCAGACCCAGGTATTCGCCGTACAGCGGGTATGGTTCGAACGTCTCGGCGGCTTCGATCCCGACCTGGACAGCCAAGCCGAACGCGATTTGCTGGGCCGCCTGCAGGCCTGCCACGCCCGGGTCCTGCAATGCCGGCCCGAGGAGTGCCGACGATCGGTTAGTTAGAGCCCGCGGGCAGATCGCAGTAAACTGGGGTTACTGGTGTGTGCCGTGCCTTCCGGGCACAAGGAGAGAGCAGCATGCTTGGTCGCAACTCGATTACCGGGGCCGGGCGATGACCGGCCTGGCGCTGTCCCTGGCCCAGGATCTGGCCTATCGCCTGCGCGGTCACTGGCGACGTAGCCTGATCGAACCGCTATGGGGACGCAGCGCAATCATCGTCCTGCAGCGGGTGTTGCCCAGCGAGGCCGAGGCCCGGCTGCCGCACCGCGCGCCCTGGTGTCTGGGTCCCGAGAGCTTCGAGCGGCTGCTACTGACGCTCAGCGAGCTTTCGCGACTGGTCTGCCTGGATACCGCCCTCAAGCCCCATCACGATCCCCAGGCGCGCATCAGCCTGACCTTCGATGGCGGCTGGCGCGACAACCTCGAGATCGCCGCACCGCTGCTCGAGCATTACGCGCTACCCGCCAGCATCTTCGTCAACACCAGCTGGCTGCATCGGCCACACGGCGCCTGGCGCGAAACCATCGGCGAAGGCCTGTGGCAGCGCCAGCACCCGACACGCATTCGCGATGCGCTGGGCGATGCCGGGCTACCGTTGCCGCCCATGCCCCCGAAGCATCCCGACACGGCCTACAGCCGAGCCCTGCTGGGCTACCTGCTGCAGCTCGCCCGACACGACTCGCGCACGCTCGAGGCAACCGGCGACACCCTGCATGGCGATCTCGGCCAGCCCCGCCAAGGGCTCGACCCGTTCAGCATTCGCCGACTCGAAAACGGCGGCCTGGTCCGCTTCGGCGCCCGCGGCGTCGACATGCGCGCCCTCGACGTCCAGGACGACGCCGCCATACGCTGGCAGGTGCGCCACTCGCGCCAGGAGTTGGCGCGTCTGTGCCGCGAGCCGCTGGCGGCCTTCGCCTACCCGGAGAGCCAGCCCTCGTTGCGCGTTCAGCAATTGGCCAATCGTTGCGGGGTTTCGCTGGCCCTGGCCGGCCAGGGCGGCTGGCTGGGCCGTCACGACAACCCCTTGGCGCTGCCGCGGATCGCCGTCAACCAACGCCTCGCCGAGAGTCCCGGGCGGCTGTTCGACCACCTGCTGGGTCAGCTGTAAGCCCCGCCAGCAGTGAAAGACGGCTCACGAAGGTAGCAGTGGAAACGGCCTGACCCTATAATGCGGCCCTTATTTCCCTGCAGGATCCCGTCGTGATCGAGAAACTTCGCAACATAGCCATAATCGCTCACGTCGACCACGGCAAAACCACCCTGGTCGACAAGCTTCTGAGTCAGTCCGGCACCCTGGATCGTAAAGCCGAGGGCCAGGAGCGGATCATGGACTCCAATGACCAGGAAAAGGAACGCGGCATCACCATCCTGGCCAAGAACACGGCGATCCGTTGGCAGGCTCCCGACGAGCAGGTCTATCACATCAACATCGTCGACACCCCCGGGCACGCCGACTTCGGTGGCGAGGTCGAGCGCGTCATGTCGATGGTCGACTCCGTGCTGCTGCTGGTCGACGCCGTCGATGGCCCGATGCCGCAGACCCGCTTCGTCACCCAGAAGGCCTTCGATCAGGGCCTGAAGCCGATCGTGGTGGTCAACAAGATCGACCGCCCCGGCGCGCGCCCGGACTGGGTCATCGACCAGATCTTCGATCTGTTCGACAACCTCGGCGCCTCCGACGAGCAGCTCGACTTCCCGATCATCTACTGCTCGGCGCTCAACGGCATCGCCGGCCCCGAGCCGGACCAGCTCGCCGACGACATGTCGCCGATGTTCCAGTCCATCGTCGACATCGTCGAGCCGCCCAAGGTCGAACTCGACGGCCCCTTCCAGATGCAGATCTCGGCGCTCGACTACTCCAGCTACGTCGGCGTCATTGGCCTGGGCCGCATCAAGCGCGGCAACGTCAGGCCCAACCAGCAGATCAGCGTGATCACCAAGGAAGGCAACACCCGCAAGGGCAAGATCGGTCAGGTCATGACCCACATGGGCCTCGAGCGGGTGCAGACCGAGCAGGCCGAAGCCGGCGACATCATCTGCATTACCGGCATCGAGGATCTGGCGATCTCCGACACGCTGTGCGACCCGGCCGCCGTCGAGGCGCTGCCGCCGCTGACCGTCGACGAGCCCACCGTGTCGATGACCTTCCAGGTCAACGACTCGCCGTTCGCCGGCAAGGACGGCAAGTACGTCACCAGCCGCAACATCAAGGACCGCCTCGACCAGGAGCTGATCCACAACGTCGCGCTGCGCGTCGAGCAGGGCGAATCGCCCGAGAAGTTCAAGGTCTCCGGGCGCGGCGAGCTGCACCTCTCGGTCCTCATCGAGAGTATGCGCCGCGAAGGCTTCGAGCTGGCCGTGGGCCGCCCCGAGGTGATCATCAAGGAGATCGACGGCGTCAAGCAGGAGCCGTACGAAGAGGTGATCATCGACTGCGAGGAGCAGCACCAGGGCGCGGTCATGGAGGAGCTCGGCTATCGCAAGGGCGAGCTGACCAACATGAACCCGGACGGCAAGGGCCGCGTGCGCCTGGATTTCATCATCCCCGCGCGCGGGCTGATCGGTTTCCGTGGCCAGTTCCTGACCCTGACTTCCGGTACCGGCATCCTGACCAGCCGCTTCGACCACTACGGCCCGCTCAAGCCGGACGCCTCCATCGAGCGTCGCAACGGCGTGCTGGTGTCGATGGTTCCCGGCAAGGCGCTGGCCTACGCGCTCTACGCCCTGCAGGAGCGCGGCAAGCTGATCATCGATCACGGCACCGAGGTCTACGAAGGCATGCTGGTGGGCATCAACAACCGTGCCAGCGACATGGTGGTCAACCCGACCAAGGGCAAGAAGCTCGACAACATGCGCGCCTCGGGCAACGACGAGAACATCGTGCTGACTCCGCCGGTACGCTTCAGCCTCGAGCAGGCGATCGAGTTCCTCGACGACGACGAACTGGTCGAGATCACGCCCAACCACATCCGGTTGCGCAAGAAGCATCTCACCGAGAACGAGCGCAAGCGCGCCAGCAAGAAGTAACCTTTTCAGGGAACTTCCACGAACCCGCCGGCGAAGCCTCGCCCGGCGGGTTCATCGTTTCTTGATCCGGTCGTCTCCTGGGCCAACTGCCCGGCGGGCCCATGGCAGAGCTCTGCTACCGCTTCCGACCACGCACCGGGCCCGGTCCGCGAGGCTCAGGGCTGCACCGCGGCCACGTTGACGCCGATCTCGTAGACCAGTTCGCCGCCATGCTCAGCGGTCATCAGCATCAGCGCGATGCCCACCAGCCCCGCGATCGGTACCACCCAGGACAGCACCCGGTTGAGCGTGATTCGCCGCCAGTAGATCACTGCCTGCACCAGGGTCAGCACGCCGAACAGCGTCAAGGTGGTCATCGCCAGTCCCTCATGAGCCTCAATGGGCGCAGTCGGGAACCCCTTCTCTTTGGCGATATCCATCGCCACATCGCCGAAACCGGCCGCGACAGCCCCGCCGAGGGTGCCCAGGGCCAGTAGCCACAGCGACGCCTGCTGCCAGCTTCGACGCCGCTCGAACGACTCGCCGCGCAACACCACCAGGCACTGACAGGCCACGGCCAGCAGCCAGAGCACGATAGGAAAATGGACCAGCATGGGATGAATATGAGCAAGCGACATCGGGTGCCTCCCGTTACCAGGGGCGTAACCGCGTTCCCGCACGTCGCGAGCCGGCCACGCGTTATCGATCCTTACCCATGCAGCACAGCGCATGCAGCTTAACGTCGCCTTAACGCCCGGGCACAAAGCTACCTATGGACGATACGTGAGTGTCACGCCGCCCAGGCAGCAGCCGCGGACGGCGCCTGAACCGATCGGGCTGGCAATCGGTTCGATGGCTTGTCTACGCTGACAAGGCCATTCATTGCCGACGCCAAGGAGAGACGCGATGGCCGAGTTGGGAACCTGCGCCTGCACGGGCTGCGAAAACGAAGTCACCAGCGACAATGCCGCGCTCAGCGAAGGCCAGGCATACTGCTGCACCGGCTGCGCCGCCGGTCATCCGCAAGGCATGCCCTGCTCGCACCAGGACTGCCCCTGCACCGAGCTCAACCGCCCGCCGTCCGGCGAGCTGACTCGGGAAGGCTTTTAAGCCATCACAACGACATCATCACGGAGGATGAAGAGATGCAGAAACAAGCCCGCGTCGAACCGGTCTTCGACAGCAGCGACCTGAAAGAGACGATCACCGGCTGGGTGGTCATCGACGAAAGCCAGCCCGACAACGAGAGCGTCGTCTCCGAGCACGCCACTCAGGAAGAGGCGCTGCGCGCCGCCGAGCACTTCGAACAAGCCGAACACTGAGCCGTACGGCACCCCTCCCTACCGATTCCGCCCGAGACAGGGCGCGCCAGAACAACGCCGGCGAGTAGCCGGCGTTGCCAACCGCCGCCCCGATCTGCCTATCATGTGCAGGTCTCACTTGGCGCTCTCCTGGAGCCCTCCAGGCGGGATGCGCCCATGACCCCGACCATTCATTCAGATGAGCTCGCGCAGGCCAATGCCCACCTCGACGCACCTTCCCTCTTCGCAACTGCCCTTGGCGCGCCGCGACTGGGCGCTGTTTCTCGACTTCGACGGTACCCTGGTGTCGCTTGCCGCCCATCCCGACGACGTACGCGTGTCGCCGCGACTGAAAACGCTGCTCGGCGAACTCGACAAGACCTTCGGCGGCGCCGTGGCGGTGGTCAGCGGGCGCCCGCTGGACCAGCTCGAGCGCCTGCTCGCGCCGATCTCCCTGCCGATGGCCGGCGTTCACGGGCTGGAGTGGCGTGACGCCGACGGCACGCGCCACACGGCGGTCGATCAGCCCGCCCAACTGGCCTCCTGCCGCGACGCCCTGGCGGCCTTCGTCGAGGCCCATCCCGGCCTGTATTACGAGGACAAGGGGGTCTCGCTGACCTTGCATTACCGCGGCGCCCCGCAACTCGCCGAGGCGTGCCGGGAGTTCTTCGAGACCCAGCATCGAGCGCTTGGCGAAACCTTCGAGCTGGTCCCCGGCAAGTGTGTCCTTGAACTGCGCCCCAGCGGGTACCATAAAGGAACCGCCGTTGCCCGCCTGCTCGACGAAACGCCGGCCTTCCAGGCCCGCACGCCGGTATTCATTGGCGACGACGTCACCGACGAAGACGCCTTTCGCATTGTCAACGCTCGCGGCGGGCATTCCGTGCGTGTCGGCAGCCAGGATGAGACTGCCGCAACCTGCTACCTTGAATCAGTACAGGAGGTACTGACATGGCTGGAGAGCCTGACAACGCAAGACCCTTGATCCCGCCCCACGCTGCGGAACACAACCTCGAACTCGGCCTCATCGGCAACTGCCAGGTCGGCGCGCTGATCGACAACCAGGCACGCATCGTCTGGTGTTGTCTGCCCCGCTTCGATGGCGATCCGTTCTTCTCGTATCTGATGGACACCCAGGATCGCGGCTATTTCGGCATCGAACTGCAGGACCTGGTCGATACCAAGCAGTACTACCAGCGCAACACCGCGATCATGTGCACCGAACTCACCGACAAGTACGGCGGGCGCATTCGCATCAGTGACTTCTGCCCGCGCTTCAGCCAATTCGGGCGGGCCTTTCGTCCGGTCGCGCTGGTGCGTCGCGTCGAGCCCCTCGCCGGCACGCCGGTGATCCGTGTCAAACTGCGTCCGACCAGCGAGTATGGCGCCCAGACGCCCGATACCACGCAAGGCAGTCATCATATTCGCTATATCGGTCGCAACCGGGTCACGCGCCTGACCACCGACGCCTCGATCACCTACGTTCAGCAGGAATCGCCGATCGTGCTCGACGGCGAGCTCAACTTCCTGCTCGGCCCCGACGAAAGCGTCACCGAATCGGTGACCACCATGTGCCAGCGTTTTCATAGCGAGACCGCCACCTACTGGCACGAATGGGTCCGCGGGCTGTCGATCCCCTTCGACTGGCAGAACGCGGTGATCCGCGCGGCGACCACCCTCAAGCTGAGCACCTTCGAGGATACCGGCGCGGTGATCGCGGCGATGACCACCTCGGTGCCCGAGGCCGCCGACAGCCAGCGCAACTGGGACTACCGCTACTGCTGGCTGCGCGACGCCTACTTCGTGGTCCACGCGCTCAACCGGCTGGGCGCCACCGCCACCATGGAGAATTACCTCAACTACATTCTCAACCTGGTCGTGGGTGCCGCCGAGCACGAGCTGCAACCGCTCTACGGCATCGGCGGCGAGGCGCGGCTCGACGAGTTCGACGTGCCCGGGCTCGCCGGCTATCGCGGCATGGGCCCGGTGCGTACCGGCAACGCCGCTTACCAGCAGGTCCAGCACGACGTCTATGGCGCCGTGGTGCTGGCGGCCAACCAGGCATTCTTCGACGAGCGCCTGGCGCGCCCCGGCGACGAGGCGCTGTTCCGCCGCCTCACGCTGCTCGGCGAGCAGGCCGCGCGATTGTTCGACAAGCCCGATGCCGGCATCTGGGAATACCGCGGCCGCGCCCGCGTGCACACCTATTCGTCGATCATGTGCTGGGCGGCCTGCGACCGGCTGGCGCGCATCGCCGGCCAGCTCAAGCTGCCCGAGGACTCGACCCGCTGGCGCCAGCAGGCCGACCGCATGCACGAGGTCATCTGCCGCGAGGCGTGGAGCGAATCGCGCCAGGCCTTCACCGAGAGCTTCGGCGGCGAAACCATGGACGCCAGCCTGCTACTGATGCACGAGCTCGACTTCCTCGAAGCCGACGACCCGCGCTTCGCCTCCACGGTCTGCGCCATCGAGGCCGAACTGCGCCGCGGCGACCACCTGTTTCGCTATGCCGCCGCCGACGATTTCGGCCGGCCCGAGAACGCCTTCAACATCTGTACCTTCTGGTTCATCGACGCGCTCTGGGCGATCGGTCGCAAGGAGGAAGCAAGGCGCCTGTTCGAGAACATGCTCGACTGCCGCAACTATCAAGGGCTGCTCTCCGAGGATCTGGACACCACGAATCACGAACTGTGGGGCAACTTCCCGCAGACCTACAGCATGGTCGGGTTGATCAACTCGGCATTACACCTCAGTCGTAGCTGGGAGGAGGCCGTATGACCCGTCTCGTCGTCATTTCCAATCGCGTATCCATCCCCGAACCCGGCAAGCCCCAGGCCGGCGGCCTGGCCGTGGCGATCACCGGCGCCCTCAACGAATATGGCGGCATGTGGTTCGGCTGGGACGGCAAGGTCAGTCAGTCGGCGACCAGCCGCCCCAATACCGTGCAACACGACAACATCACCTACGCCACCCTGCCGTTGTCCAAGGAAGACTACGACGACTATTACCTCGGCTTTTCCAACGAGGTCGTCTGGCCGGTCTTCCACTTCAACCTCGGCGCCATGGATTTCCGGCTCAACTACGCCAAGGCCTACCAGCGGGTCAACGAGCGCTTTGCCAGCTCGCTGAGCACGCTGCTCGAAGGCGGCGAACTGATCTGGGTGCACGACTATCATCTACTGCCGCTGGGCAAAGAGCTGCGCGGGCAAGGCGTCACCGACCCGATCGGCTTCTTCCTGCACATTCCGTTCCCCAGTTACGACTTGCTGCGCGCCCTGCCCGGCTATCGCGAACTGCTCGACGACCTGCTGCATTACGACCTGCTCGGCTTCCAGACCGACAACGACCTGCACGCCTTCCGCCAGGCGGTGATCGAGACCTTCGATGCCGTGGTCTTCGGCGACACCATCGAATGCAACGGCAAGCAGGTGCGCACCGGCGTCTACCCGGTGGGCATCGACGCCGATGAGCTGGCCGACGAGGCCGAGCGCTCCTGCGCCAATGAACAGGCGCGTCAGCTCAAGCAGGATCTCGGCGAGCGCGACCTGATCATCGGCGCCGACCGGCTCGACTACTCCAAGGGTCTGGTGCAGCGCTTCAATGCCTTCGAGGCGCTGCTCACCCACTTCAAGCACCGACGCCAGCAGACGATGTTCATGCAGATCGCCAGCCCCTCGCGCAGCGCGATCCCCGAGTACGACGAGCTGCGCCGCCAGCTCGAGGAAATGGCTGGGCACATCAACGGCACCTACGCCGATCTCGACTGGGTGCCGGTGCACTACCTCAACAAGACCTACCCCCGCGAAGCGTTGATCGGTCTGTTCCGCTCCGCCCGGGTCGGCCTGGTGACCCCGCTGCGCGACGGCATGAACCTGGTCTGCAAGGAGTTCGTCGCCGCCCAGGACCCCGACGACCCCGGCGTGCTGGTGCTCAGTGAGCTGGCCGGCGCCGCCAACGAGCTGAGCGGCGCCCTGCTGGTCAACCCCTACGACGTGCACGCCATCGCCAGCGCCATCGAACAGGCGCTGAACATGCCGCAGGAGGAACGTCGTGAACGCTACCAGCAGATGATCGGCATGCTCAGGCGCAACAGCCTGCTCGAATGGCGCCGGCGCTTCATGGAGCACTTGAGCCAGCAGAAGGGCGACGCCAAAGGCTGAGCCCGGCCCGCTGACTGAGCGAAACGCGACATCCCGCTCCCCGACACGATAGGGAGCGGGCCGTTTTTGGTTAACCTACAGCAGCCGTTCAAAAGACAATCTTCTATACTCAGCGAGCGGGATTCCCCGCTTTCGAGCCAACCGCCGCCATGGCACTCAACATCTCGCTCTGCCTGCTGTTTCTCACCGTGCAACTCGGTTTTCTCAGCTACGTGGATCATCGTCTCGAGTATTCCGAACAGGTCGAAGAGGCAAGTGACGTAGTGGCGTTATAGAGGTTGTATTGAGTTGACTGACAGCGCACAACCGTCGACTCGTTCGGCGATACCGTTTACGTGGGCTCAGCTTCGCCACGCTCCCAACGATACCCGCCGGCAGGAAACGAGGCCTGGCTGCAATTCGCCAGGCAACTGCAAGGGTCGCTATCGCTATTTCTGGTGGCTGATACTCATTAGATAAATAGCCACCGACAAGGCCAATACCGACAGCGCCAGATAGATCGCTTCTAAAGGCGTCTGAAAGCGTATATCCACCACGGCGCGAAAGAATTCGATAATCACCGCCAGAATCACGACGCGCGCAATCTTGTCTTTCAACTGATCGAACGATTCAACATTGAATGGATGCCTAGGGGCATAATTCTCGGCCTGCTCGATCGGAGAAACGAAGAGCCGGTATACGCCCAAGCCAAACACCAGCAGTACGATGGCCACCAGGTAGATATCCACGGCAATGACAATGCTAGGCACAACCGTTTCGTGGATATCGGGCCCCACCCCCAGCAAATAATAGGCCACCGTATCGGACACGATTTCCAAGATGTCGAGCGTGCCAATGATAAACAGCACAAAGGCCCCCAGCAGACTAGGAATCACGGCCGCCATAACAAGGAAACGCGAGCCCCACAGGAATCGTTCGAAACGTTCCCCGAGCCGGCTCTGAGAGCGTATGGAAGGCTGCTTCGGCTTGCTTGGCTCTTGCATGGCCCCTCCTGAATCACTTATCACGCAACATGGACAGAGATATCACCACGGTATCTCGCCGTCAGCTATTGAAAATGACCATGACCAAAAATGATGGGGCGCGACACGGCAACTGCCTGGCAGGCCAGGTAGCTCAAAGAAAGAAACATCCCGCACAGAGGTAGGGTGCGGGTGCTGCTCGGTCTCCTCTCCGGGCTTCCTTGGCGAAGTGGCCTTCTGTCGTTGGGCGCATAGCCCTAAGACGATCACGCCGGGTTGATCAACACCTCGCCCTCGTTCTTCGGTGAGCCGACACGCTGGCTGACCGCCCAACTGGTCAGCGCATCGACGGGCAGATGGCGAATGAGATGGCGGATCGACTCGCGATCGGTCAGGTCCGGGTCCAGCCACGGCTCCAGACTCTCATCGTCCAGGACCAACGGCATGCGCGAGTGAATATCCTTGGTAAAGCCACGGGCCGGCTCGGTGAGAATCGCACAGCCCGGCTTGCCATCCGCCCGCTCCACCCAGATGCCGGCGAACCAGATCGGCTCGCGGTCCCGCCGGCAGAAGAAGTAGGGTTGCTTGCCGCCCGGTTGCTTCAGCCATTCATACCAGCCATCCGCCGGGATCAGGCAGCGACGATGAGCAAAGGCGCCTTTGTAATAACTGGAGGTCGCCACCTTCTCGACGGTAGCATTGATCGGCTCGGGCGCTTTCTCCCCCGCCCAGTGCGGCTTGTAGCCCCACCATAGCGCATCCATCACCGCCGGCTTGTCCGCCGAGAGCCGGCGAATACCGACGACCCAGGTACCCGGCGCCACATTGTAGCGGGCCGGCATATCCTGCTCGACCAGTGGCACACCGAGTCGCTGGGCAAGCTTGGCATAGGGGCTATAAAGCGCGAAGCGGCCGCACATGGAGGGGGTACTCAGCCGGAGAAATAAACGATAGCGAACGCCAGCAAAGCTGGCGCAATGAGAGCTCCCCGTTCCACATCATCGTTACCCGGGCGGGCCTCCCAGGCAGGCGCTGCAGGCTCTCACGAGAGGCCTGCGTAACCCTACCAATCATTTCGCTTTCTAAATGCTTGAGCCGGATGTCCATATCGAGAGAGGCCTCCGCCACCATCCTGATGCGCAAATCGGAGATTCTTTCCATTATTGTCGTGCCCCTCCTCCACGAACGCCAGCAGCTCTGGCATCGGCCGCGCGCACCCAAGCGGGCGACGGGATGGCAGAGCTGCCAGTGGTGGGAACGCGGTTAAATGTACGGGAGCAACCGAAGGTACCCAGGCCATGCTGACCGGGGCTCACGCCGTATACTGCAAACGATCACTGGGGACGAGAAAAGATGTCATACAAAACCCCCGGTCGCATCGCGACCGGGGGTTTTCTCATTGAAACCAAAGGCCGGCCGCAGAACGGCCGGCCTTTATGCCTTAGGAAGGCGGCTGTTCCGGGCTGTCGGGCATGTTGATATGCCCCGGTTCCAGCCGGTTCAAGTGCAGGAACTGCATGTGCAGTTCGTATTGGTCGAGGATGTCGCCGATCACCTGGTCGCGGGTGTAGCCCATCAGGTCGTAGCCCTGGCTACCCTCGAGCAGGTACACCTCCAGCCGGTAGTAGCGCGAGTCGGCATGCGGGGCATGCATGGCGAACCCGGGCGTTACAAAGCCCTGACTCCAGATCTGGTAGGTGAAGTTCTGCTCGTCCTCGAAGTCGACGTTGAGCGACAGATAGTCGTCGCCGTTCTGTTCGCCTTCGTGGATCGCAACGCCCACGCCCTGTTCTTTCAGCGAATCGCGCACGGCTTCCATAGCCGGCCTGCAGGTCTCGTCCATGAAGCGCCGCGCCTGCTTCTTGTCGGGGAAGCTCATGGCGCGCTTCAAGCGCTGCTGCCAGTTGCGCGTATCGCGTTCGCCACCGCCGCCGGTACGCCCGGAAAGCTGGCCGGCCAGGCTCAGGCGCCGGCTGTCCTCCTTGAAGGCCTCGAGCTTAAGCGCCTTGAGCAGGCCGGCCATCATGAAGAACAGCACGATCGAGAACGGCAGGCCGGTGATCACCACCGCGCTCTGCAGCGTGGACAGGCCGCCGGCGAGCAGCAGCGACAGCGTCAGGATGCCGATCACCGCCGACCACAGGATGCGCATCCAGATCGGCGCATCGCTGTTGACGTTCTTGAGCTTCGAGGTGAAGTTCGAGAGTACCAGCGCGCCGGAATCCCCCGAGGTAATGAAGAACACGATCGCCAGGATACTCACTGCAATGGTCGTGAAGATCGGCCAAGGGTATTGCTCGAGGAACAGGTAGATGCCGGACGGCGGATTATCCATCACCTGCTGGCCGAACTCGGTGGCGCCGTTGATCGCCATGTCGATGGCGCTGTTACCCAGCAACGACATCCACAGGAACATGAAGATGATCGGCAGCGTCATGGTGCCGAGCACGAAGGTGCGAATGGTGCGGCCACGCGAGATGCGCGCCAGGAACAGCCCGACGAACGGCCCCCAGGCGATCCACCAGGCCCAGAAGAACAGCGTCCAGCCGTTCAGCCACTGGGTCGGCCGGTCGAAGGCATAAGTGTTGAACGACAGGCTGATGAAGTTGGACAGGTAATCGCCGACGTTCATCACCAGCGCGTTGAGCAGAAAGATCGTCTTGCCGGCGAACAGCACGAACAGCAGCAGCAGTACCGCGAGCAGGATGTTGAACTCGGAAAGCCGACGAATGCCGCGCTCCACCCCGGTCACCGCGGAGATGGTCGCGAACAGCACGATGGCCAGCACCAGCACGACCTGGGTCCAGGTGCTTTCGGGAATGCCGAACATGTAGTCCAGCCCGAAGTTGAGCTGAATCACGCCGATGCCCAGGCTGGCGGCGATGCCGAAGACCGTGCCCAGCACCGCGGCAGTGTCGACCACATGACCGATGGTGCCGTAGATCTTGTCGCCGAAGATCGGGTAGAGCGCGCTGCTAATGGTCAATGGCAGGTTGTGGCGATAGCTGAAGAAGGCCAGCGCCATGCCCACCAGGGTGTAGATGCCCCAACCGGAAAGCCCCCAGTGCAGGAAGGTCAGTTCCATGGCGTGACGCGCCGCGGCGACCTGATCGTCGGGCGCGTTGGGCGCGTTGTAGAACTGGGTCAGCGGTTCGGCCAGCGCGAAGAAGATCACCCCGATACCGATCCCCGCGGAGAACAGCATCGCCGACCACGAGAAGATGTTGAAGTCGGGTCGCGAGTGTTCGGGCCCCAGGCGGATATTGCCGTAGCGCGACAGCCCCAGGTAGATCACGAAGATCAGGTAGATCACCACGGTCAGGAAGTAATACCAACCGAAGGTGTTGGCGATCCAGCCGAGGATGGCGTTGATGACCGTGTTGGCCTGTTCGGTGGCGATCATCGCCCACAGCGAGAAGGCGACGATGCCGACCACCGAACTGTAGAACACCGGTCCATTGAGACGATCGCCTGGCGTCGCCTCATTGTTGGATTGTGTCGTCATAGGAGTTCCTGATTTGGTTCAGGCAAGGTTTGCGTTCACGATAGCGGCACACACAAAGCTCGGCACGCACACCACCGGCATGCGCCCGTTCCCCTATCGATGTCGGGGTATGTAAGCCATTTCCGCAGCTATTAGCTTAGAAGCAATACGGAAAAAAGCTGCTTATCGTTTGAGCGTCGCACGGAAACAATTATTTATGATTGAGTCAAGGCCCGAGCTGCGATTCACCGGCTGAGCGCGTCGCCGAGGACGTTTCCTCTATACTTCACCGCACATTGCCGCGCATGCCCCTAGACGACAAGGAGTCCCCGATGCCCGCCCCACGTACCGCTGCGCTGTGTAGCGCCTTCCTCTTTTGTTACATGCTGAGCGTCACCGCGGCGGCGCAGCCGGCCGCCGGCGAGTGGCAGGCCTACGACGAGGCCCTGACCAGCGGCGCGCGCCAGGCCACGCTGTGGCGCTACGGCTGGGGCGGCGTCTATGCCGCCAGCCTGGCCAACAATCTCTATCAGGCCAGCGAAGCCGACGATCAGGATGATCGCTTCGACGGCAGGGTCGGCGCGGTGAAGTCGGCGCTGGCGCTGGGCGGCGTGATCACCGACCCGCAGCCGCATCCAGCGGCGCATCGGCGTCTCGAGGCCTTGGCCGAACAGGGCGACCGCGAGGCGCTCAATGACGCCCGCGAGCTGATGCGCGCCACCGCCGCCGAGGAGCGGGCTCGGCACGCCTGGCAGGCGCGGCTCGATTCGTTGGTGGTCAACACCCTCGGCGGGCTGGCGATCGGCGTCGGCGACGACCGCCCGCGCGACGGCCTGGTCAACTTCGCCACCGGCATGCTGGTCGGCGAACTCCAGATCTGGACCCAACCCACCCAGGCCGGCGCCGCGCTCAATCGCTTCCAGCCCGCCACGCTGTCGCTGGGCGACAATCGCCTCGATTACCAGTATGCCTGGGTGCTCACGCCCAGCCAGGTGGGTGTGAACATCCGCTACTGAGCATGCTTGAGCCGGGCCAGCCCTACTGTGCGTCTCGCCGATCGCGGCTGGTCAGGGCGCGTTTTGTTATGTTATAACCTTTCCGGCTTTTTCACTGGTCCAACCCAAGAACGTATCCGCATGGCACACCGACACCATCATCGGCCCGATGGGCCCTGTCATTTTTCGCTGATGTCGCTTTCGGCGCGCCGCCGGCTGCTGATGGCGCTCGCTCCGCTGGCGCTGCTGTGGCTGGCGGTCGCCTGGGCTAATGGAGCGCTCGGCTGATGGCACGTCTGCGACTCGACGACCTGCAGCTCGCTCAGGGCGGGCGCACCGTGATCGAGCATCTCGACGGCGCCTTCCCCGACGGCGCCATCACCGCGCTGATCGGCGCCAACGGCGCCGGCAAGAGCACCCTGATCCAGGCGATCATGGGCGTGCTGCCGCCGGTCGCCGGGCGCATCGACTGCCAGGTGCCGCGCGAGCGACGCGCCTGGCTGCCCCAGCAGCTGGCGCTGGACCTGAGCTTCCCGATGAGCGTCGAGGAGCTGGTGATGGCCGGCTGCTGGCCGGTGCGCGGCGCCTTCAAGGGCTATCACCCGGCGCACTACCGCCAGGCCCGCACGGTCATGCAGCGCCTGGGTATCTCGCGACTCGCCCACCGTCCGCTGGGCGAGCTGTCCGGCGGCCAGCGCCAGCGCGCCCTGCTCGGCCGCACCCTGATGCAGGAGGCCGAGCTGCTGCTGCTCGACGAGCCGTTCGCCAACGTCGACAGCGAGACCGTCGGCGTGATCGCCGAGGTCCTGCGCGAAATGGCCGCCCGGGGCACCACCATCATCGTCGTGCTTCACGACCTGGAGCAGCTCGCCGCGCTGGCCGGCTGCGTGCTGCAACTGGCCGGCGGCCACGGTCATTGGCGCGAGCCGCGCGAGTTGCTCGCCGACTATGGTATGGGCATCGGCGCGGACAACGCCCGCGCGCCGCACCTGCCGCTGAATCTGGCGGGACTGAAGACGCCGGGGGCCGCACGATGATCGATACGCTCAATAGCCTGCTGCTCGCCCCGCTGAACGATTACGGCTTCATGCGCCGCGCGCTGATCGCCGGGCTGGCGCTGTCGCTGGCCGCGCCGCCGCTGGGGGTGTTTCTGATGCTGCGCGGCATGAGCCTGATCGGCGACGCCATGGCCCACGCCATCCTGCCCGGCGTGGCGCTGGGCTTTCTGCTCGGCGGCTTCTCGCTGCCGGCGATGAGCCTCGGCGGCATCCTCTCGGGGCTGGTGGTCGCCGGGCTGGCGGGCAGCGTCTCGCAACTCACCGGCCACCGCGAGGACGCCGCGATGGCCAGCTTCTACCTGATCTCGCTGGCCGCCGGGGTCATGCTGGTGTCGCTGGGCGGCAGTAGCGTCGATCTGACCCATGTGCTGTTCGGCTCGATCCTCGCCGTCGACACCACCGCGCTGCTGCTGATCGCCGCGGTGTGCAGCGTCACCGTGATCGTCCTCGCACTGAGCTTTCGCGCGCTGGTCGTGGAATGCCTCGACCCGCTGTTCCTGCGCAGCCAGGGCGTGCGCAGCGGGCTGATTCAGGGCGTGTTCCTGGGCCTGGTGGTGCTCAACCTGACCGCCGGCTTCCAGACCCTGGGCACGCTGATGGCGGTGGGCCTGATGATGCTGCCGGCGACCGCCGCGCGCTTCTGGTCGAAGCGCCTCGAGGGACTGATCGGTCTGGCGGTGGTGATCGCGCTGTTCGCCAGCACCGGCGGGCTGCTGCTGTCGTATCACTTCAGCCTGCCCTCGGGGCCGAGCATCATCCTGCTGGCCGGCGCCGTGTATGTGCTTTCCGCACTGCTGGGCCGGCACCACAGCCTGTTGGCGCACTGGCGTCGCAGCGCGACGCCGCTGGAAAGCGCCGATGGCGAAAGTGCTGATCCTGAAAGCACCGATCACGAAAGCGCGCCGACGCGCTGAGCGCCAGCGTCCCCTCCTCGACCGACAAGGAAAAACCGCCATGCACCACCGTATTGCCCTCGGCCTGCTCTGCGGCGCCCTCGCGCTGGGAACGGCCGGCGCCAGCCAGGCCCGCGAGCCGCTGAACGTGGTCACCAGCTTCAGCGTGCTCGCCGACATGGTCGAGCAGGTCGGCGGCGAGCATGTCGCCGTCACCTCATTGGTCGGCCCCGACAGCGACAGTCACGTCTACAGTCCCAGTCCGGCCGACGCCCGGCGGCTCGCCCAGGCCGACCTGGTGGTCTTCAACGGCCTGCAGTTCGAAGGCTGGATGAACCGCCTGCTCGACGCCGGTAACTACCAGGGCGTCACGGTGACCGCCACCGACGGCATCGAGCCGCTGGCCTTCACCGACGCCGACCACGGCGCGCCGGCCGAGGCCGAGCATGCGGATCACGACCATGACGACGCTGATCACGAGCACGAGCATGATCACGGCGAGCATGCACAACACGCCAGTCATGACGAACACGCCGGCCATGAGCATCAGCATGGCGATCTCGACCCCCATGCCTGGCTGGACGTCGCGCGCGCCGAGCAGTACGTCGCCAATATCCGCGACGGCCTGGCCGAAGTCGACCCGCAGCATGCCGAGGATTACCGCACCGCCGCCCAGCGCTACCTGGAAGAGCTCGACGCCCTGGATGCCGAGATTCGTGAACTGATGAGCGCCATCCCCGCCGGGCGGCGTAGCGTGGTCACCGGCCACGATGCCTTCGAATACTTCGGCGAAGCCTACGACGTGCGCTTTTTGTCGCCGGTGGGGCTCAACACCGCCGCCGAGCCGGCCGCCGCCGAGCTGGCACGACTGGTCGACTTCATTCAGAAAAATCAGGTCAAGGCGCTGTTCTACGAGAACATCACCAGCCCCGCGCTGATTCGCCAGCTCGCCGAGGAAGCCGACCTGAAGGTCGCCGGGACGCTCTACTCCGGCGCGCTGGCCAGCGACGGCGAAGCGAGCACCTACGTCGGCATGATGCGCCACAACGCACAGACCATGCACGACGGCCTGAGCGGCGACGCCGCGTCGCACTGAGCAGCGCGACGCCGCCGTGCATGGGCGTCAGTCCGACCAACAGCGGCAACGCAAGATGGTGGTGCTCACGACAGCGGAGCGCCTGGCAAGGAAACGCAAGGACCGCCCGGGTGGGCGGTCCTGAAGCATCATGCAGCGAGTGACCTAGAAGTCGGCCCACTCCTCTTGGGGCGAGCCAGCGCCTACCGCCGTGCGCGACTGGCTGCGGGCCGGCAGTTGACGGGGCGGCGCCGGCTGGCGCGGGGCATGGGCCACTTTGGGGGCCGCGGCGGCATTCTCGCCACGGAAGAAGGACACTTCCTTCAACAGGGCGCTGGCCTGCTCCTGCAGCGAGCGGCTGGCAGCACTCGACTCCTCGACCAGGCTGGCGTTCTGCTGGGTCACCGCATCCATCTGCGTCACGGCCGTGTTGACCTGATCGATGCCCTGCGCCTGCTCGCGGCTGGCCACGGCGATCTCGCCCACCAGGCCGGTGACCTGACGGATGCTGGTGACGATCTCGGTCAGTGTCTTCCCGGCCTGATCGACCAGGGTGGAGCCGGCCTCGACTCGCGACACACTCTCGCCCACCAGGCCCTTGATCTCCTTGGCGGCATTGGCGCTGCGTCCGGCCAGGTTGCGCACTTCGTTGGCCACCACGGCGAAGCCGCGTCCCTGCTCGCCGGCGCGGGCCGCTTCGACCGATGCGTTGAGGGCCAGCAGGTTGGTCTGGAAGGCGATCTGATCGATCAGGCCGACGATGCTGGCGATCTTGTTGCTGGAGTGACTGATCTCACCCATGGCCACGACCGCCTGCTGGGCGACCTCACCGCCCTTCTGGGCCTGCTGGCTGACGCCTTGCACCAGCTGGTCGGCCTGGCTGGCGTTGTCGGCGTTCTGGCGTACGGTGGCGGTGATCTCGTCCATGGAGGCAGCGGTTTCCTCCAGGCTGGAAGCCTGATCCTGAGTGCGTCGGCTGAGATCGTCGTTGCCCTGGGCGATCTCGTCGGCGGCGACGTTCACCGATTCGGCGTTACGCCGCACCGAACTCACGACGCTGGAGAACTTGGTCTCCATGGCCTTGAGCGCGTGGAGCATATCGCCGAATTCGTCCCGGCTGGTGATGTCGATCGAGTTGTCGAGCCTTCCATTGGCCATCGATTCGGCCAGGGCGCGTGCCTTGCCCAGCGGCGCCATGATGCCGCGGGTCAGCCACAGCGTCAGGCCGAGAGCCAGGAGTACCGAGAAGGCGATGACCGCGATCACCACATTGCGCAGCCACGCGGAGCGCTGGTTGGACTCCGCATAGTTGAGCTCGGCCTGGGCAACCTTGCGGTCGATGATGTCGCTGAGGCCATTGAGTACGGGGGAATACTCGGCGCGCAGTGCCGTCGTCGCGATCACGCGGGCCTGGTCGTAGTCGTTGGCGATCATGGAATCGTTGAGCTCTTCGATGCTCGCACGCAGGGTCAGCATGGCGGCGTGGAACTTTTCTGCGGCCGCCTTTTCTTCGGCGGTACTCACGCGCCCCGGGTAGTAGTTGGCCCAGGCCTGGTCGGCCAGGGCATCGTTATCGGCGACTTCTCCCTTGGTCACCGCCGCCGCTTCCGGGTCGCGGTCACGCTGCTCGGCAGTGATCTTGACCCGGTTGCTGAGCAGCGCGGTACGTATCTTGCCGAGTTCCATCAGGGTGACGAGATTCTCGTCGTAGGTCTGCTTGAGCGCCTGGTTGGCGGAGCTGGCGCTGTATAGCCCCAGGATGCCGACCACGATCAGCAATACGATGCAGGCGCCGAGGCTGACGGCCAGTCGACGCTTAACGCTTTTCTTCAGGAACAGCATGGTGACGGTTTCTCGCTGACGCCTGGCACCGCTGGAACGGGCTGTGCCGGGCTTTTGCTCGCTAGGACGGGGAGTGGCGAGGCAGCCAGGCGAAAGGATGGCTGTGTCGCTGTCATCATTATCGGGCAAAAGAACTAAGACTTTAGGATGGCACACAGCGCAATAGACGATCGCCCACGCGCGAAGCCGTAGCCTTTGTTACTGTGCGGGAACACGCGCCGACAAGACATCGCCATGCTGCAACTGACCGACGTCACCAAGAGCTACCCCACCCCGCAAGGCCCGCTGTTCGTGCTCGATGGCGTCGATCTGCACCTGGCGCGCGGCGAAAGCCTCGCCCTGATGGGCGAGTCGGGCAGCGGCAAGTCGACCCTCTTGCATCTCGCCGCGGGGCTCGACGTGCCCGATCGCGGCGAGATCCGGCTGGGCGGCGAGCGCCTCTCGGCGCTCGACGAAACCCGCCGCAGTGCGCTGCGCCGCCAGCGCCTGGGGCTGGTCTTTCAGCAGTTCCATCTGGTTCCCAGCCTGTCGGTGGCCGACAACCTGACCCTGCAGGCGCGCCTCGCCCAACGCGAGGACCCGGCCTGGACGCGGCACCTGCTGGTCCGGCTGGGACTCGGCGGCCTCGAGGGGCGCTATCCCGAACAGCTCTCCGGCGGCCAGCAACAGCGCCTGGCGATCGGCCGCGCGCTGGCCGCACGCCCCGAGCTGCTGCTCGCCGACGAACCCACCGGCAACCTCGACGAGGCCGCCGCCGACGACGTGCTGGCCTTGCTGCAGACGCTGATCGCCGAGAGCGGCTGTGCGCTACTGATGGTCACCCATAGTGCACGAGTCGCCGCCCCGCTCGACCGCTGCGTGCAGCTAAAGCGCGGCCGGTTGGCCGTCGACGAGCCATGAGCGCGCCCACCGTCCAGGCCCGCGGCGTATTCGTCACCACGCTAGCCACGCTGCTGTCGCATTACCGCCGCCATCCCGGCCAGCTCGCCATGCTGCTGCTCGGGTTGTGGGTCGCCAGCGCACTGTGGAGCGGCGTGCAGGCGATCAACGCCTCGGCCCGCGACAGCTACGCCCGCGCCGAGGCGCTGTTCGAGAACCAGCTCGACCGCATCGAGCGCCAAGACGGCCAGCCGCTGACCCTCGACGACTACCTGACGCTGCGGCGTGCCGGGGCGCCGGTCTCGCCGCTGGTCGAGGGCCGGCTGCGCCTGGCCGGCGACACGGTAGTGACGCTGCTGGGCATCGACCCGCTGACCCTGCCCGGCGATTCGAGCCTGGCGCGCCAGGAAAGTAGCGCCACGGCGCTGCGTGACTGGCTGTTGCCACCGCACCGGCTGCGCGCCGCGCCGGATGTCGCCGCTGCCGCCCGCGCCGATTCGCGGCTGCCGCCGGTGGAAAACGACCCCAGCCTGCCGCCTGCCACCCTGGTCAGCGACATCGGCGTGGCCCAGGCGTTGCTGGGGCTCGACCGGCAGCTCACCCGGCTGGTCGTCGCCCCCTCGGCGAGGCTCATGCTGCCGGAAAATCTCGTACGCATCCCCGCCCGCCAGCTGGCCTCGCCCGGCCAGCTCGCCGACAGCTTCCACCTCAACCTCACCGCGATGGGCCTGCTGGCGCTGGTGGTGGGGCTGTTCATCGTCCACGCCGCGCTGGGCCTGGCGCTCGAGCAGCGCCTGGGGCTGATGCGCACGCTGCGCGCGCTGGGGGTGCCGGCACGCACGCTGGTCGGCGCGCTGATTACCGAGCTGCTGGCGATCGGCCTGATCGGTGCACTGGCCGGTATCTTCAGCGGCGTGGCGCTGGCCCGCTGGCTGCTGCCGGACGTCGCCGCCAGCCTCGACGCGCTCTACGACAGCCGGGTGAGCAGCCAGCTCGTGCTGCCCTGGTACTACTGGCTAGGCGGTCTGGCGATCACCCTCGGCGGGCTCGCCACCGCCGGCTCGGGGGTGCTGTGGCGGGTTGCCCGGCTCGAGGTGCTGACGCTGGGACAGGCCCAGGCCTGGCGCGCACGGCTGGTTCGTCAGTGGCGTCGCCAGGCGCTGGCCGGCAGCGTGCTGCTCGGCGTCGCGGCCGGGCTCGGCGTGTGGCTGAGCGCATCGGGCGGTGCGACGCTTGCTCAGGGCGGTCGGACCACACTGATCGCCGGTTTTACGATGGTCACCGCGGCACTGCTCGGCGTGGCGCTGTGGCTGCCGGCGCTGCTGGCCATGGGCCTGCAACTTGCCAGCCGCGCGCTGCGCCGCCGACCGCTGTGGCAGTGGGCGGTGGCCGACCTGCAACTCCAGCTGCCGCGCCTGCAACTGGCGATGATGGCGCTGCTGCTGGCGCTGGCCGCCAACCTGGGGGTGAGCAGCATGGTCGGCGGCTTTCGGCTGACCTTCCTCGACTGGCTCGACCAGCGCCTGCTCGCCGACATCTACGTGCACCCCGATGAGGGCGATTACGCAAGACTTCACGAGTGGCTGGAAGCGCAACCCGAGGTCGCCACGCTGCTGCCGGCCCGCCACGCCCAGGCCACGCTGGTGCTAAATGCCGATGCCGAGGCTGATAGCGCGCCGCGAGCCGTGCCGGTGGCGCTGTTCGGCATCCATCCGGCGCCGGTGCTGGCCCGCCAGTGGCCACTGCAGGAGAGCGTCGCGGGCCGCGAGGCGGCCTGGCAGGCATTGCGCGAGGGGGCGGTGTTCGTCAACGAGCAACTCGCCCGCCGCCACGGCTTACACGCCGGCGAGACGCTGACCCTGCGCGGCCCCGACCAGCGCGAGCGCCGCCTGGCCATCGCCGCGGTCTATCCCGACTACGGCAATCCGCATGGCGAGATCGTCATGCCCACCGCGCGGCTGGCCCGCGAGTTCGGCGCGCCGCCGGGCAGCCTGGGCGTGGGGCTCGCCGAGGGCAGCGCGCGTGGCGCCGCCCGCGATGCCGCGCTTGAGCGGCTGCGCACGGGGCTTGCCGGGCAGCTGGCGATCCCCGGCGAGGTACTCACCGACCAGCGCCGGCTCAAGGCCACCTCGAAGGAGGTCTTCGAGCGCACCTTCGCCATCACCCGCGCGCTCAATGCGCTGACCCTGGGCGTCGCGGCGCTGGCCCTGCTGACCACGCTGCTGGCCCAGGCGGGTGCGCGACGCGCCCAGCTCGCGCCGCTCTGGGCACTCGGCGTGCCGCGCACACGGCTGGTCACGGTGCAGCTCGGCCAGCTGGTCGGTGCGGCACTGGCCACCGCACTGGTGGCGCTGCCGCTGGGCATCGCCCTGGCCTGGGCGCTGGTCGCGGTGATCAACGTCGCGGCGTTCGGCTGGCGCCTGCCGCTGCACATCTTCCCCGGCGAGATGGCCGTCACCCTGGCGCTGGCAGTGCTGGTCGCCGCCGGCGCGGCGCTGCTGCCGGCGCGCCGGCTGTGGCGCAGCCCGCCCCGTCGACTGCTCGAGGAGTTCGCGGCGACATGAGTCGGCGATGGCTGCGGTAACGAAACGACGACGCCCGCGCTCGAAGGAGCGCGGGCGTTTTTACGCGGCCATCAACTCGAGCCAGTCCTTCAATCAGCGCTGCTCGCCGCCAGCCACTCGTCAACCAACTTGCGGTTATCGGCGATCCACTGTGCGGCGCCCTTGTCGGGATCACCGGTCTTCTCGATCGCCAGCATCAGTTGGGAAAGCTGATCCGGCGTCATGTGCCAGGCGTCGAGTATCTTGGCTACGTCCGGATGTTCCTCGATGAAGCCGCGCCGGGAGAACCATTTGATCTGCTGGCCGGATACCAGCGTGTCTTTCGGATCGTCCAGCATCTTGAGGTCGTACTCCGCGAAGACCCAGTGCGGCTGCCAGAGCGCCAACACGATCGGTTCCTTGCGGCGGTAGGCATCCTTGAGTTGCGCCAGCATTGCCGATTCGCTGCTGCTGAGCTGGCTGAAGGGCAGTGAATAGCGTTCGATCGTCGTTTCGGTCTCATCATAGATCGCCGCCCCCGGCTCGATACCGAATATCGTCGGCTCCCCTTGATAGCCGAACTCATCGGCGTGTGCCTTGAGATCCGCCACCGTGTCGACGTCTTCGACATAAGCGGGCACCACGAGTGCGTCCAGGGCATCGTCGTACCAGGTCCCGTGCAGTGCGATCCGGTCCTGGTAGGGTTCCAGGTAGACGTTGTCGCTGGGCAGCCAGAATTCCAGAGACGCATCGATATCGCCCTCGGCGAGGCCACCGAACAACAGCGGCTTGGATATCTCGTCGAGCGTCACGTCGATGCCCTGCTCGCCGAGTAGTTGTTGCCACATATGAGAGACGGCGACGTTCTCCGCCCAGTTGTTGGTCCCGATGGTCACGCTGTCGTCGGCCAACGCCTGCGCGCTCAGGCCGACTAGTAGGCTAGCAATCAAGGTCTTCTCGAACGATTTCATAGTGTTCCTTTTCTTGGAGTCTGGCCGGTTCGGCAATCACGAGTGCCTTTCAGCCCATCATTTCCCGCGAGTAGCCATAGGTGGAAAGGCGGTCGATGCCGGTTTCGGTGATCAGCACCTGCTCCTCGAGCTTGACGCCCTCCTCGCCGTCGCGATGGCCGATGTACGCCTCGACACAGAGCGTCATGCCGGGTTCGATTTCGCCGTCGTAGCCAACGTCGTCCCAATCCATGTCGTGTGCGATGAGGGGCCACTCCCCCGTCATGCCACAGCCATGAACGATATCGAGATAGCGATTCTCCCGATAGCCATGCGGAATCGGCCATGCGCGCCGGGAGTACTCGCGAAAGCTCATGCCGGGTCTGAGCAAGGCGATATTGGTCTCGAGCTGCTCGGCGGCCATACGATAGAGCGATGTCTGGGCTTGCGTGGGCGCACCGGCACCGGGCACGTGGAAGGTACGCGAAAAGTCAGTGTAGTACCCGAAGCAGCCAACGATATCGGTATCGAACGCCACCAGCTCGCCGGGGGCGATGATCTTGTCCGAGCATTCCTGAAACCATGGGTTGGTCCGGCTGCCGGAAGCGAGCAAGCGCGTCTCGGCATACTCGCCGCCCGTCGCGAGTACGTGCTGGTTGAAGATCGACCACAGTTCGTTTTCGCTCATGCCCGGTCGCAGAGCGGCTTCCATGCGCGCCATGGCGGCTTCGGTCAGCGTTACCGAGCGATGGATCAGCGCCAGCTCGTCCATGCTCTTGATCGACTTCGCCCCCTCCATCGCAATCGCCGCATCGGTGATCTCGAAGCCGGCATCCTTCAACGCCGCCAACGCTCCGGTAGGCGCCGACTCGACGCCGATGCGCCGGCCCGCCGTCCGCGACTGCGCAAGCAGTGCGTGAATGTCGTCCACGAACGCGGCGGTGTGTCGCGCGCAGTGCGGACCACTGTACTGGGGCATGACGGCACGCGCCGGGCGCACCTCGTCCAGCAGCGCCAGACCCTTGGCCAAATGCAGGCATGCGCTGAACTCGAACAGCACGATGGGGCCGTCGGCCGCCACGTAGAGATAGCGAGCGGGATTCCGCTGGGAGTAGACCTGCATGTTACGCGAGCCGCAGGCATAGCGAATGTTGATCGGGTCGAACAGGATCACGGCATCCAGGCGATGATGCCGCATCTGCTGGCGTAGCCGCCCCAAGCGGTAGCGCTCGACACGTGCCAGCAACCCGTCATCGATCTCCAGCCTGCGGAAAGCGCCACTGGAGTAGTCGGTCCCACCTGCGCCATCGGCGAGCGCCACGATATTGCTCTTGCCGGCGTCGCCGCTGGCGAGGGTTTGATAGTCGCTCATAAATCTCGATCGAAAGGGGAAGTGAAAGGTGGCGATTGCGGCCTGACCTGCAGAGGTCTAGCCCATCAGCTCGTCCTGGCGGCGCTGGTTGTGTGCATCGATATGCTGTTGCGTCACGCGCCCATAGATCTTGCGGGTATGCTCGAGGCTGCCCATCATGTCGGGCGTCTTGGCGTAGCCGAGCAGGGTGCACAGGCGCTGGCCCTTGGCGGACGCGACGCGGTGCATCGAGTAGCGTCCCTTGAAGAGCTGCAGATCGCCGGTGTTCAGCGTCAGCGATTTGACCAGGCTGTGATCGCCTTGCAGGACCCGCTGCACGTCGGCGAAATTCTCTTCGCCCGGGCGCCGGATGTCTGGGCAGTACTGGAACTCCCCGCCCTCGTCGGGACGCCGCGTCATCAGGCTGACGATGAATTCGTTGGTATCGAAGTGCCACGGCAGCTCGGTGTCGTCCGGCATCACGTTGATGACCAAGCCGGCGATAGGATCGGCGAACTCGTAGATCTTCGGTTCTTCCAGGCAGTCGGCGATGAAGCGCTGGAAGGCGGTATTGCCGTAGAGCTGTTTGACGATCGCCTCTTCCGGGATGAGATCGCGGGCAACGAAGCCGTTGGTGTAGTGCTGGAAGCAGCGTGCCGGATGATCCGACGGCAGACTCGGATCGTCTGCGGTGACATACGGGTTGACGCAGTTGTCCGAGAAAAAGGCCTGTGGCGCGAGGGCCTCGCTCTCCTCTTGTAGCGCCGCCTGAATGTCGCCGCGGATAAAGCGCGACAGCAATGCACAACCGTCGACGCGCAGTTGCGCTCGAACCGATTCCACGGCTTCGCGGTAGGTGTCGCTGCCCGGCTGGTCGATCGGGAATCGCTCGAGATCGACCAGGCGGGACAGGTCGTTTCCATCGTCCCGATAGGCAGCGAATGAGCCACGAGCTTGTGCGGATGAAATGTCCATGACGGTCTCCTGTCGTCTATGTATCGGCCGGTAACACGGCTGAATACGCTAACGAAGAGGGCCGTCGCGGCTCCAATTGGAAAATCGTCACCCTTGCGACGAGTTTTTTATCATTACCGCAAGCACGCCGTGTTCAGCGCGCCTCGTCCTGGCCGTAGAGCGTCTTGAGCGTTGCCGACAACGCACCCGCAACCTCTTCAACCAGCGGCTCGTCGAGGTAGGCGAGGTTCCAGGGGATGTGCGGCATCTGGCAAGCCAGCGGACGAGTCACCACCTTGCCGGCCGCCTCGGCATCCTGCGCAGCCCATCGCGACAGGATGCTCACGCCCTTGCCGGCGGCGACCAGCTCCAGGATCAACGCCACGGACTCGACCTGGATCATGTTCGAGGGATGAATGCCGGATGGCTGGAAGAAGTGCTCGAACTCGTGTCCCTGCTCCGGTGCAATGCTGTAGGTGAAGTGTCGGTCATGCTGGAAGATCTCGGCCGATACCGCGTCATACCCGGCTGCCGGATGATCGGGGGGTAGCACCGCCACGGTGGGCTCCTCGAACAGCCGCTCCCAGGCCACGCCGCGCTGCGCAGGCACCTCGACCATGACGATCATGTCGACCCGGCGCGCCAGTAACGCGCCGGTCATCTCGTCCATGGGCAAGCGCACCAGCGAGATATCACGATCGTGATTGTCGTAGAGGTGGGGAATCACCCGGGAAAAGGTGTCGTAGGGCCCCACCCCGAGGCGCAGGGCCGGCTCGCCTCGGCTGGCCAGATGCCAGGCCTCGAGTTCCGCACTGCGCAGCTTGGGCAGCGTTTCCCGGGCCGCCTTGACCAGCCGCTCACCGGAAGGCGTCAACACCAGCCGCCGCCCCTCGCGCACGAACAGCGCCACGCCCATGCGACGCTCCATTTCGCGAATCCGGTGCGTGGCGGCTGGCTGCGTGAGTCCGATCGAGGCCGCGGCATCGTGCACCGTTCCTTGTGCCGCGATGGCCTCGATCAATGTATAGAATTTGATATCGAGCATGATTTTCCGCAACGGTGCGTGCGATTACGCTTTGCACGCATAAAACGCATCATGACAGCCTCTCGATGAGAGACCGTCCTAGTCACTCAGTGTAACGTAACGCACAAAGGCATCGGCGTTTGCCGCCACGGGTCACAGGCCAGTGTTTTGCCCATTAGGTTACCCATTTCGTGCCGAACCGCTTGCCAGAGCCATCCGGCGTCCAGCCTTCGTCAGACCCAGGTATCCGAGGAGTTCGCGGCGACATGACCAAGCGGCAATGGACACTCTTTATGGCATTCCTGGCGGTCGTGCTGATCGCCCTCGTCGCGGCCTGGCGGCCGTGGGCGACGCCGGCAGCCTCCACCTCGGCCGGCTATGCCGGGCTCGGCGACGAGGCGGCGGGCTTCGCCGAGGCCCGCCCGGGGGGCTCGCTCGCCTTTCCGGCCGATCATGGCGCCCACCCCGACTTTCGCATCGAATGGTGGTACCTGACCGCCAACCTCGAAAGCGCCGACGGCCGGCCGTTCGGCGTGCAGTGGACGCTGTTCCGCCAGGCGCTGGCGCCACCCGGCGTGCTCGATACGTCTGGAGACGACTCGCCGTGGAAGAGCCGCCAGCTGTGGATGGCCCATGCCGCGCTCTCCACGCCCCGGCAGCACTACGACGCCGAGCGCTTCGCCCGCGGCATGGCGCTAAAAGACCTGCGCGGTCAGGCCGGCGTCGAGGCCGCCCCGTTCGCCGCCTGGCTGGACGACTGGACGCTCGCCGCACCAGGCCCCATGCCGAACGGCACGGCCGAAGCCGCCGCATCGGCGGGCGACGCCCTTGATCGGCTACGGGTACGCGCCGCCGGCGAGAACTTCGCCTACGACCTGGCACTCGACGCCCAGGGGCCGCTGGTGATGCACGGCGACGCCGGCTTCAGCCAGAAGTCCGCCGACGGCCAGGGCTCGATCTACTACAGCCAGCCGTTCTACCGGGTCAGCGGCAAGCTAAAGGTGGATGGCGAACCGATCATGGTGAGCGGCCGCGCCTGGCTGGACCGCGAATGGAGCAGCCAACTGCTGGGCCCCGGCCAGCGGGGCTGGGACTGGTTCTCGCTGCATCTCGAGGGCGGCGCCAAGCTGATGGCGTTTCGGCTGCGCGGCGCCGGCGAGGCCGGCGGCGACTACCTGTCGGGCAGCTGGATCGCCGCCGATGGCCGCGCCACACCGCTCGACGAGGAATCGCTTCAGCTGACGCCGCAAGCGACCAGCGAGGTCGCCGGGCGCCAATTGCCCACCGTCTGGCGCCTCGCGGTACCCGGTCATGGCGTCGACGTCACGGTGCGCGCGGTGCATCCCGACCAGTGGATGGACACCTCGTTCGCCTATTGGGAGGGCATGGTCTCGGTCGAGGGCAGTCATGGCGGCGAGGGTTATCTGGAGATGACCGGCTACCGATAAGTCCTGGCCGACAATGACC
Organism: Halomonas sp. HP20-15; assembly: GCF_033446685.1. NCBI lineage: Bacteria > Pseudomonadati > Pseudomonadota > Gammaproteobacteria > Oceanospirillales > Halomonadaceae > Halomonas > Halomonas sp. HP20-15. The sequence continues at coordinate 76,201 of NZ_JAWQLY010000015.1, forward strand.
GGGCTCGCCCATGTGGGGCCTGCTCAGGTGGGCTCGGCACACGGGTCTACGTCATCGAGATGATAGACGACGGCACGCCATCCGGCGTCAGCCTGCAGCATCAGATTGAACGAGCGCGCCAGCCACAAAATACAGTTGTGGGCTGCGCTATCCGGCGCGCCGAGTACGATGCAGGAACTCGCCATCACCACCCTTGATCACTTTATTCCTCCAACTTTTGCTCCATCTGCGGCAGGATCTCGAACAGGTCGCCGACCAGGCCATAGTCGGCCACCTGGAAGATCGGCGCCTCCTCGTCCTTGT
>NZ_JAWQLY010000016.1:0-67825 GCF_033446685.1 Halomonas sp. HP20-15
AGCAGTCGGGCAACGGGCGCGACAAGTCGCACCACAGCCTGGCGGAGTATTCCGAGCTCAAGACGGTGTGGATGGCGTTGGCGACATGACGCCAGGCAATCGCCTAGGAATTGACAAATGCGAGATGCGAAGGCTTAGAACGTGCGCGCCGGCGTGCAGCAGCTGACCAGCCGGCAGGGCGTCTTGCCGGGGTTGCGAAAGCGGTGGGGCAACTGGGTGTTGAAGTAATAGGCCTCGCCGGGACCCAGGACACGGGAGTCGATGCCGATGGTGATCTCGATCTCGCCTTCGAGCACCACGCCGGCTTCCTCGCCGCGATGGGTGATCATCTCGCGGCCGGTGTCGGCGCCCGCCGGGTAGGTTTCGATCATGAACGACAGCGCGCGGGTCTGGTGGTTGGCGCCGACCAGCTTGTAGATCACCTCGCCGCTGCCGATGTCGGTGAGCTCGTCGGCCGAATAGAAGACCTGGTCGCGACTCTCTAGGTCGAGGGTGAAGAAATCGCCGACACTGATCGGGATGGCGTCGAGGATCTTCTTCAGCGAGCTGACCGAAGGGCTGACCTTGCCCTGTTCGATCAGCGACAGGCTCGAGTGGGTGACGCCGCAGCGCTTGGCCAGCTCACGCTGGGAAATGCCACGCAGGGTGCGCAGCGAGCGCAGGCGTGGGCCGACATCGTCTGACATCCCTTGGTTCCTTGTGTAACCGCGCCGGCAGGCTCGCCCGCCGGCGCGATGGTCGGTCATGCGTTGTCGAGTTTTTCCTTGAGCAGGGCGTTGACCTGCTGCGGATTGGCGGTGCCGCGCGACGCCTTCATCACCTGGCCGACGAAGTAGCCGATCATCTTGCCGCGCTTGTCGGGTTCGGCGTCGCGGTACTGGGCGACCTGCACCGGACTGTCGGCGACCACCTGGTCGATCATCGCCTCGATGGCGCCGCTGTCGGTGACTTGCTTGAGACCCTGGGCGTCGATGATCGCGTCGGCGCTTTCGCCTTCACCCTCCCACAGTGCGGCGAACACTTGCTTGGCCGCCTTGCCGTTGATGGTCTCGTCCTTGACGCGGGCCACCAGACCGCCGAGCTGGGAGGCCGAGACGGGACTGTCGGCGATCTCCAGGCTTTCCTTGTTGAGGCGCCCGGCGAGCTCCCCCTGGACCCAGTTGGCGGCCAGCTTGGCGTCCTCGCTGACATCCTTGACGACTTCGAAGTACTCGGCCATGGCGCGGCTCGACGAGAGCACGCTGGCGTCGTAGGCCGACAGGCCCAGTTCGTCCTGGAAACGGGCGCGCTTCTCGCTGGGCAGCTCCGGCAGGCTGGCGCGCAGGTGATCGACATAAGCCTGGTCGAGCATCACCGGCAGCAGGTCGGGGCAGGGGAAGTAGCGATAGTCGTTGGCCTGCTCCTTGGTGCGCATGCTGCGCGTCTCGTCGGCCTCGGGGTCGTACAGGCGAGTCTCCTGCACCACCGTGCCGCCGTCCTCGATCAGCTCGATCTGGCGCTCGATCTCGAAGGCGATCGCCTTCTCGACGAAGCGGAACGAGTTGACGTTCTTGATCTCGGCCCGGGTGCCCAGGGTCACCTCGCCCTTGGGGCGCACCGAGACGTTGACGTCGCAGCGCATCGAGCCCTCGGCCATGTTGCCGTCGGAGATCCCCAGATAGGTGACGATGGCGTGGATCGCCTTGAGGTAGGCCGCCGCTTCCTTGGCCGAGCGCATGTCGGGCTCGGAAACGATCTCGAGCAACGGTGTGCCGGCACGGTTCAAATCGATGCCGGTCATGCCCTGATAGTTTTCGTGCAACGACTTGCCGGCATCCTCCTCGAGGTGGGCATGATGCACGCGGATGCGCTTGGTGCTGCCGTCATCGAGGGTGATCTCGACCTCGCCCCGGCCGACGATCGGCTGATACATCTGGCTGGTCTGGTAGCCTTTGGGCAGGTCGGGGTAGAAGTAGTTCTTGCGATCGAAGATCGAGGTCTCGGGGATCTCGGCGTCGATGCCGAGCCCGAACTTGACCGCCATCGCCACGGCGCCTTCGTTGAGCACCGGCAATACCCCCGGCAGGCCCAGGTCGACGGCGCAGGCCTGGGTATTGGGCGCGGCGCCGAAGGCGGTCGAGGCGCCGGAGAAGATCTTCGACTGAGTGGCGAGCTGGACGTGGACTTCCAGGCCGATCACGGTTTCCCACTGCATCATGCGTTCTCCTGACCGAAAGCGGGCTGACGGCGGTGCCAATCGGTCGCCTGCTGGAAGCGATGAGCGACGTTGAGCAGGCGTTGCTCGGCGAAATGCGGACCGAGTATCTGTAGGCCGACGGGACGGCCTTCCGTGGGACGGCCTTCCGTGGGACGGCCTTCCGTGGGACGGCCTTCCGTGGGGCGCTGGCCGACGAAGCCGGCCGGCACGCTGATGCCCGGGATGCCGGCCAGGTTGACGGCGATCGTGTAAATGTCCTGCAGGTACATCGATACCGGGTCCTTCTTGGCGCCCAGGTCGAAGGCCGGCGTCGGCGAGGCCGGCCCCATCAGCACATCGACATCCTCGAAGGCGTCGAGAAAGTCCTGGCGAATCAGCCGGCGAACCTGCTGGGCCTTCTTGTAGTAGGCGTCGAAGAAGCCTTCCGAGAGGGTATGGGTGCCGATCAGGATGCGCCGCTTGACCTCGTCGCCGAAGCCTTCGGCCCGCGAGCGCTGGTAGAGATCGATCAGGTCGCTGGGGTTGTCGCAACGATGACCGAAGCGTACGCCGTCGTAGCGCGACAGGTTCGACGAAGCCTCGGCGGGGGCGATCACGTAGTAGGCGGGGATCGCCAGCGAGGTATGCGGCAGGCTGACCTCGCGCACCGTGGCGCCGAGCGATTCATAGACCCTGATCGCCTCGCGGATCGCCGTTTCGACCGCCGGGTCGAGGCCGTCGCCGAAGTACTCGCTGGGCAGGCCGATCTTGAGTCCCGACAGCGATTCGTCGAGTTCGGCGGTGTAGTCGGGCACGCCGCGCGCCACGCTGGTCGAATCGCGCAGGTCGTGACCGGCGATGGTGCCGAGCAACAGCGCGCAGTCCTCGGCGGTGCGGGCCAGCGGGCCGCCCTGGTCGAGACTCGAGGCGTAGGCGACCATGCCGTAGCGCGACACGCGGCCATAGGTGGGCTTCAGGCCGGTGATGCCGCAGAACGCCGCCGGCTGGCGGATAGAGCCGCCGGTATCGGTGCCCAGCGCGGCCGGAACCAGCCCGGCGGCGACCGCCGCGGCGCTGCCACCGGAGCTGCCGCCGGGCACCGCGGACAGGTCCCACGGGTTCTTGACCGGGCCGTAGTAGCTGTTTTCGTTGGACGAGCCCATCGCGAACTCGTCCATGTTGGTCTTGCCGAGGCTGACGCTGCCGGCGGCGGCGAGCTTCTCGACCACCGTGGCGTCATAGGGCGATTCGAAGTTGTCGAGCATCCGCGAGCCGCAACTGGTACGCACGCCGCGGGTGCAGAAGATGTCCTTCAAGGCCAGCGGCAGGCCGGTCAGCGGACCGGCCTCGCCACGTGCGCGAGCGGCGTCGGCAGCGTCCGCCGCCTGCAGCGCCTGTTCGCCGGTGACGGTAATGAAACTGTTGAGCTCGCCGTCGAGGCGCTCGATGCGCGCGAGCAGCGACTCGGTCAGCTCGCGGCTGGAGAACTCACCGGCGGCCAGCGCCGTGGCCAGCTCGGTCAAGGTCTTGTCATGCATGAGCAGAGGGGCTCCCTGAAAGGCTTTTTCTTTCTTGCGCAGTCGTCGTCGGCTTATTCGACGACCCTGGGGACCAGGTACAGGCCGTTTTCCACGGCCGGTGCACAGCGCTGGAAGCGCTCACGCTGGTCGCTCTCGGTCACTTCGTCGGCGCGCAGGCGCTGGGTGGCGTCGAGCGGGTGGGCCAGCGGTGCCACGCCGGTGGTGTCGACGGCCTGCAGGCGGTCGACCATTTCCAGGATCCGGCTCAGGTCGTCCACATAGCCCGCGGCTTCGTCGTCGTTCAGGCCTAGGCGAGCGAGAAAGGCGGCTCGCCGCACGTCTTGGGGTTCAAGCGCCATAACGTCTGCTGTCCTCAATCAGGCTTCGGGCAAGGCGGGTCGAGCGGTGCGATGCGCCGCAATCGACGGTTAGGAAAATAGCCTGATACGGTAGCATAACTCGGCTTGGCAGGCATCTCGCTTGCCGGCCTGCCCCCGCGATGATACCGTTTGCCTCCGCACAGGGTTCCGGTCTGGACTAGGTGAAAGACTTCCATGTTTAAACGTTTGAGGGGGCTGTTCTCCAGCGATCTATCGATCGATCTGGGTACCGCCAACACACTGATTTATGTACGCGGTCGCGGAATCGTCCTGGACGAGCCCTCGGTGGTCGCGATCCGCCAGTCGGGCAACATGCGCTCTGTTGCGGCCGTGGGGGTCGATGCCAAGCGCATGCTCGGCCGCACACCGGGCAACATCACCGCGATTCGTCCGATGAAGGACGGCGTGATCGCCGACTTCACCGTCACCGAGCAGATGCTCCAGCATTTCATCCGCAAGGTTCACCAGAGCACTTTCCTGACCCCGAGCCCGCGTGTGCTGGTCTGCGTACCGTGCATGTCGACCCAGGTCGAGCGGCGTGCCATCAAGGAGTCCGCCGAAGGGGCGGGTGCCCGCGAGGTGTTCCTGATCGAGGAGCCGATGGCGGCTGCCATCGGTGCCGGCCTGCCGGTCGAGGAAGCCCAGGGCTCGATGGTCGTCGACGTCGGTGGCGGCACCTCCGAAATCGCCATCATCTCGCTCAACGGCGTGGTCTACTCCGAGTCGATCCGCGTCGGCGGCGACCGTTTCGACGAGGCGATCACCGCCTACGTGCGTCGCCACTACGGCAGCCTGATCGGCGAGGCCACGGCGGAACGCATCAAGGAAGAGATCGGCTGCGCCTATCCGGGCGGCGAGCTGCGCGAGATCGACGTGCGCGGCCGCAACCTGGCCGAAGGCATTCCGCGCAGCTTCACGCTCAACTCCCACGAGATCCTCGATGCACTTCAGGATCCGCTGGCGTCGATCGTCGCCGCGGTCAAGAGCGCCCTGGAACAGTCGCCGCCCGAGCTGGCCTCCGACATCGCCGAGCGCGGCCTGGTGCTGACCGGCGGTGGCGCGCTGCTGCGCGATATGGACAAGTTGATCGCCGAGGAAACCGGACTGCCGGTGATCGTCGCCGAGGATCCGCTGACCTGTGTGGCGCGCGGCGGCGGCAAGGCCCTCGAGATGATCGACCAGCATACCTTCGAACTGCTTTCCAGCGATTGACGAATGGCGGCGCCTTGCGCCGCCGTTGATTGTTGCGGATGGGCCGCCTTTTCGAATGCGGCCCGCTTTCGTGGTCAGCTCGCAGGGAGTCGATCTATCAAACCGCTGTTTTCGCAGGGGCCCGCCCCCGGCTATCGCATGCTGCTGTGCGCCTTCATCGCCTTCGCGTTGATGTTTGCCGAGCACCGCCTGCCGCGATTCGCGGAACTGCGCGCGGAATTGTCGACTCTGGTCACCCCTGTACAGTGGCTGGTCAGCCTGCCCAGCGACGCGCTCTCCTGGGGGGCGCTGGTGATCACCGACCAGAGCGAGCTGATCGACGAGAACCGCCGCCTGCGCGAGCAGTTGCTGACGCTATCTCATCGCGTCCAGCGCATGGCCAGCCTGACCGCCGAGAACGTGCGCCTGCGGGAACTGCTGCATGCCGCGCAACGTCGCCAGGTGCCGTACCTCGGTGCCGAATTGCTGTCGCTGGATTCCGATCCCTTTACCCATCAGATGGTCATCGACCGTGGCCGCAGCAGCGGGGTGCGTGTCGGCTTGCCGGTGATGGACGCCTCGGGGCTGATCGGTCAGGTGATCTCGGTATCCGCCTACACCAGTCGGATCCTGATGGTCGCCGATGCCAGCCATGCGGTGCCGGTGCAGAGCAATCGCAACGGACTGCGTTTCATCGTCCAGGGAACCGGTAGTTACGACACCCTGGATGTGCTGCACGTGGCCGATACGGCCGATATCCGGGTCGGCGACCTGCTGGTGACTTCCGGCCTGGGCGGGCGCTTTCCCGAAGGCTTCCCGGTGGCCCGCGTCAGTGAGGTGATCCACGACCCGGGCGAGCCGTTCGCCCAGGTCAGTGCCGAACCGATCGCCCAGCCCGAACGCTCGCGGCACTTCCTGATTCTGTTTCCGCCGCCGCGGGCGACGCTGATCAGCGACGAAGCGGTCGATGCCGCCCTCGAGACCGCCAGCGGCCAGCCACAGCCCGGCGAAGACGCCGCGGAGCAGCAGCCATGATCGTTTCCCTGCGCGGCCTGGTCACTACCTGGATCAGCCTGCTGCTGGCCTTGTGCCTGCAGGTGATGCCGCTACCCGATGCCTGGCTGATCTGGCGCCCCGATTGGCTGGGCCTGATCCTGATCTATTGGTGCGTGGTCGCGCCGCAGCGGGTCGGCGTATTCCACGGCTTCATCCTCGGCCTGCTGCTCGATCTGATCGAAGGCGCGCCGCTCGGCCAGAATGCGCTGGTGATGGCGATGGTCGCCTTCCTGGCTCTGCTCGTTTATCAGCGCATGCGCGCCTACGCCCTGGTTCAGCAGGCGGTGCTGGTGTTCGTGCTGCTGGGCATCGCGCAGCTGCTCGAGCAGTGGCTGCGGACTATCTTCGGGCCCTTTGCGATCAACCTCGCCTTTCTGCTGCCGGCGTTGATCGGCGCGGTTCTGTGGCCCTGGTTCTATACCTTGCTGCAAGTGCTGCGGCGGCGCTTGGGTGTGAGCTAGTCCGTCCCGTGCGGCGATCGGCGACCCGTCAAGGAGACGACGATGACGCTTTCCCCCCCTGTGTTACGCCTGGCGTCGGCTTCGCCGCGTCGCCGTGAACTGCTGGCGAGTATCGGTATTGCGACCGAGGTGGCGCCGGTCGATATCGACGAGACGCCCCATGCCGGTGAAAGCGCGGACGGTTACGTGCTGCGGCTGGCCTGCGACAAGGCGCTGGCGGGGGCGGCCGGCAGTACCTTGCCGACGCTCGGCTCGGACACCGCGGTGGTACTGGACGGCGCCATCCTCGGTAAACCGCGCGATCGCGAGCATGCCTGCGAGATGCTCACCGCCCTGTCGGGGCGCTGGCATGAGGTGATGACCGCGGTGGCGGTGACCGGCCCCCAGGGTCTATTGCAAGCCTGCGTGACCACGCGGGTGGCGATGCGCCCGATCGCCGCGGCTGAGATCGCCGCCTACTGGGTAACCGGCGAGCCCGCCGACAAGGCCGGAGGCTATGCCATCCAGGGGCGTGCCGCGATATTAGTCGAGCGCATCGAGGGCAGTCACTCGGCGGTGGTCGGCCTGCCGTTGTACGAAACCGCGCAGTTGCTGCAGCGCCAGGGCCTCGCGCTGTGGCCTGACGGCGTCGGCGCTGTGTCATAATCGAGCCAAGACCTCAGCACAAGGATTCCCGCATGAGCGGTGAGGTACTCATCAACCTGACCCCGATGGAAACCCGCGTCGCCGTGGTCGAGAACGGCGTACTGCAGGAGGCCTTCATCGAGCGCAGCCGGCGTCGCGGTATCGTCGGCAACATCTACAAGGGCAAGGTCGTGCGCGTGCTGCCCGGAATGCAGGCGGCCTTCATCGACATCGGCCTCGAGCGCGCCGCCTTCATTCACGCCAACGAGGTACTGCCGCCCAACACCCCGAGCGACGAGCAGGTATCGATCAGCCAGTTGCTGCAGCAGGGACAGTCGTTGGTGGTGCAGGCGACCAAGGATCCGATCGGTTCCAAGGGTGCACGCCTGACCACACACCTGTCGGTACCCTCGCGCTATCTGGTCTACATGCCCGATTCGCCGCATACCGGCGTTTCCCAGCGCATCGAGGATGACGCGGAGCGCGAGCGGCTCAGGGCGCTGGTCGAAGCGTGCCTGGCCGATCATGACCGCGAAGTGCCCGGCGGGTTCATCATACGCACCGCGGCCGAGGGCGTGGGGGCGGAGGAACTGATCACCGACATGCAGTTCCTGCTGCGGCTATGGCGCAAGGTCGACGAGCGCAAGCTGACCGCGGCCACGCCGAGCCGCATCTACGACGACCTGCCGCTATTCATACGCACGCTGCGCGACGTGATGCGCGACGACATCGAGAAGGTGCGCATCGATTCGCGCGAGAACTACCAGCGACTGATCGAGTTCGCCGAGGAGTTCATGCCCAACGTGGTCGAGCGCGTCGAGTACTATCCGGGCGAGCGGCCGATCTTCGACCTGTTCAGCGTCGAGGACGAGATCCACAAGGCGCTGGGCAGAAAGGTTCAGCTCAAGTCGGGCGGTTACCTGGTGATCGATCCGACCGAGGCAATGACCACCATCGACGTCAATACCGGCGGCTATGTCGGGCACCGCAACCTCGAGGAGACGATCTTCAAGACCAACCTCGAGGCGGCGACCGCCATCGCCCGCCAACTGCGCCTGCGCAACCTCGGGGGAATCATCATCATCGACTTCATCGACATGGAGGACACCGAGCACCAGCGTCAGGTCCTGCGCGTGTTGGAGAAGTCGCTGGAGCGTGATCATGCCAAGAACAAGCTGACCGGCGTCACCGAACTGGGGCTGGTGCAACTGACCCGCAAGCGGACCCGCGAAAGCCTGGAGCAGACGTTGTGCGAGCCGTGTCCGACCTGCCAGGGGCGGGGCACGCTGAAGACGCCGGAAACGGTGTGTTACGAGATTTTCCGCGAGATCCTGCGCGAGGAGCGGGCCTACAGTCCCGACACCTATATGGTGCTCGCCTCCCAGGAAGTGGTCGATCGCCTGCTCGACGAAGAGTCGGCGGCGGTCGCCGACCTGGAGATATTCATCGGCAAGACGATCCGCTTCCAGGTCGAAAGCCACTATTCCCAGGAACAGTACGACATCGTGCTGATGTGAGCCCATGAGTCCGATCCGTCTAACCCTGCGATGGGCCCTGACGCTGGCGGCCCTGGCGCTGGTCCTGCTGGCGTTGCTGCTCGGCGGCCTGCGCCTGGCGGTCGAGCAGCTCGACGGCGTACGCGAGCGAATCGGCGCCGAGTTGTCGAGTCAGTTCAACGCGACCCTGGCGATGGACGCGTTCGAAGGACGCCTGCAATGGTTCGACCCCGCGCTGCGTATCGACGATCTGCGACTGATGTCGCAGGCGGGCAGCGATCCCTTTCCGCTGCTCGAGATCGAGCATGCCGACATGCGACTGGACACCAGCGCCTCGCTGCTCGCCTTGCAGCCGGTGCTCGGCGATGCGCGCATCAGCCAAGTCACGCTGCATCTCTACCAGGACAGCGAAGGCCGCTGGCAATGGCCGGGGCCGGCCGAGCTGCCATCCTACGTGATGCCCGAGGGCGGCATGGACTTGTCGCGACTCGATTACTGGGTGGAGCTGTTACTGCGCCAGCGGGTCTTGGTCAGCGACCTGCGGCTGGTGCTGCACGGCCTCGACGAGACCCTGACGCTAAGGGCGCCCCAGTTGCTGATCGCCGGTGGCTCGGGGCGTGCCCATCTCGAGGGCCAGCTGTTCGTCGCAGGCCAAGCACAGCAATCGCTTTCCGTCGTGCTCGAGGTCCTGCCCGGTACCCGGGGATTGAGCGATTTCAGCGCTGCGCTCCAGGCGCGCATGGACCTGGGCAGCCTGACGCGGCTGGGCCGGCTGCTCACTCACCGCCATTCCTTGAGGCTCGAACAATTGAGCGGCGAGGCAAAGCTATGGGCGCGGTGGCGCGGTGGGCGCATCGAGGACGCGCGACTGGCCCTGTCGGTACCCGAGCTGGCCGTCGCCGGCAGCGAGGAGGTCCTCGAACTGCGTGATATCCAGGCACGCGGGCAGTGGTTGCGTGGTGACGGCGATGCATGGAATGCCTGGGTCAATGCCTTGTCGGTGAATGACGTCCGGGGAGGCGCCTCGCCGCTGCCCGAGCATCTGCAACTGGCCGGCGAGGGCGATGAATGGTGGCTGCGCAGTTCGGCGTTTTCGGTGGACGAGCTGATGGCCTGGCGTCAGCGGCTGCCGCTACCCGAGCGCTGGCAGTCGATGCTCGATGCGCTTAAGCCCGGCGGTCGCGTCGAGGGCCTGCAGGTGGGCCAGAAGCAGGGCCAGTGGCAGGTGCGTGCCGCCTTGCAGGAGACGACCGCCCAGCCCTGGCAGGACGCGCCCGGCGGTGGCCCCTTCGATGCCTGGGTCGAGGCCGAGGGCCGTACCGGACACGTCGAGTTCGCCGGCCGTCAGGGTGTCGAGCTGCGCTTTCCCGAGCTGTTTCCCGAGCCATTGTCGCTCGACCGTGCCAGCGGCCGCGTCGACTGGTCGTTGGTCGGCGATCAACCGCGAGTCGAGGGCAAGGACTTGTCGGTCGGTTGGCGCGGCGCCTCGGTCGAGGGCGACTTTCAACTGACGGTGCCCGACGAGCAATCGCGGCAACGGCCCGGGCAGTTCGCGCTGAACCTCGATATGCGCGATGTCGATGCGACGCAAACGCCGCTGGGCGAGTGGTTGCCGCTCGAGGTATTCGATAGCGAACTGCGTGACTGGCTGACCTCGGGCATTACCGGCTATGTACCGCGCGGCTCGCTGCATTTCAGTCAGACCCTCGATGGCGAGGAGGCCGCTTCGACGGAGGATGACGTCGACGAACTCGGCAAGAGCGCCGAGCTGCGCCTGGCCCTCGACGTCGAGCGGGGGCATCTGCCCTACGACCCCGAGTGGCCGGCGCTCGACGCGCTCAGCGGCCATCTGTCGCTGCATAACCAAGCGCTCGAAGCGACGGTGACCCATGCCGAGACGCTGGGCCTGGTCAGTGAGGGCGCCAAGGTGGCACTGGCCGACGATCGCCTGACGGTCGAGGGGCCGGTCGGTGGCCCCGTCCAGGCGCTGTTCGATTTCCTGGCCGCCGCGCCGATCGATGGCATGGACGGTTTCGGCGACTGGCGGGGCGACGGACGGGTCGACGGCCAGTTGCGTCTCGGCGTCGCCATGGATACCCCCGACACGGTGGAAGAGGCGCCCGTCGATGTCGACCTGCAGGCCAGCGTCGATGCACCATCGGTACGACTACCCCAGGCCGATCTAGAATTGAGTAACGTCAATGGCGCGCTGCACTATCGACATCTCGCCGGGAAGCACCTCGGCGAGAGCGATACGGATACCCTGACCGGTCAGCTCGGTGCACGGGTCTTCGAAGGACCGCTGCTCGCCGACTTCGATGTCGGTGGGCGGGGCGTGACACTGGAGGGGCGTGCATTGGCCCGCGGGCTACTGGATTGGGGCGGCGTCAGCGGCCTCGATGGCCTGCTCAGCGGCTATTTCCCCTATACGGCGGAGCTCGACCTCGAGGCCGACAAGCCGAGCCTGACCCTCGATAGCGATCTCCAGGGGTTGGCCATCCACCTGCCGACGCCATTCGGCAAGACACTGGATGCGCGGGTTCCGTTGCACGTGACGGCCTCGATTCCCGATCGCGTGGTCCATCTCGACCTGGCCGACCGCTTGCGTCTGCGTTGGCGCTCGCTGGGTCCCGACAATGGCCAGGGGCAGGCCTGGCTGGAAAACTGGCCGGTCGACCCCGAGTGGCCGAGCGGCAGCGGTTGGGAGATCGCCTGGAACACGCCGCGGCTGTTGCTGGCACGCTGGCAGCAAGCGCTGGCCGAGGTATCGCTGCCCCCGGCGCCAGACGCGACTGCAGGCGCGACCGATGGCAGTTCGGCGCTGACTCGGCTGCGGCGTCTGAGCCTGCGAACGAACTGCCTGCATTATCAGCAGCGCTGTCTCGGCGATCTGCAGGCATCGGCCAGCCCGTTGGGCGGAGACGGCTGGTCGCTGGCCCTGGCGGGTTCACTGATGCAGGGGCGCGCCGAGTACCGGCCGTTGCAGGCCGTGCCGTTGGACATCACTTTGGCGCGCTTGAACCTCGACCCGCTGCTGGCCGGCGCCGGCGAGCAGGGCGAAGCATCGTCACCGAGTCTGCAAAGCGAAATCATCACCGCGCCGCCCGAGCCCGCGCCGCTGCCCGACTGGCTGACCCGAGTGCCGGCAGGCCGGCTGAGTATCGCCACGCTGGCGCGCAGCGGTCACCGGTTCGGCCCCTTCGAGGCGCACTGGCGCGAATCCCCCGATCGCCTGCGGCTCGATCCGGTCTCGCTGAAGTTGGGTGAAATAACCGCGCAGGGCGAACTGGTCTGGGAAGCATCGGGCGAGCAGGCGAGCCTGACCCGCTCACGGCTGTCGATCAGCGGTGGCGATCTGGGCACGGCATTGGCGGCGCTCGACCAGCCGGTGGCCATCAGCTCGACGCGCACCGATGTCCAGACGCAACTGGCCTGGCCGGGAGCGCCCTGGCAGTTCGCCCTGGCGCGTTCGCGGGGCAGTATCGAAGCGGACCTGAGCGATGGCCGCTTCCGCACCCTCGAATCACCCTCGGCGCGGCTGGTCGGGCTGCTCAACGTCGATAATCTGCTGCGTCGGCTGCGTCTGGATTTCTCCGACGTCACCGGCGAGGGCACCGCATTCGACAGTGTCAGCGGCGATGCCACACTGTATGGTGGACGTCTGGAAACCCGCGGGCCGGTTGAAATCGACGGGACTTCCACCCATTTCACCCTCAATGGCAGCGTGAATCTGCTAGCGCGGCAACTGGATCTGACACTCGGTGTCACCGTGCCGGTCAGCCAGAACTTGCCGCTGGCCGCCGTGATTGCCGGCGCGCCCTATGTGGGCGGCGCGCTGTTCCTGGCGGACAAGGTCTTCGGTGGCTGGCTCGACAAGGTCACGAGAATTTACTATCGCGTGCAGGGGCCCTGGACCTCACCGCGAATCACCGTGGAAGATGCCGAATGACGCAACTCTCCCATTCGCCTCTCGACGAGGCCATAACCACCTTACTCGCCCCCGGCGGCCTGGATGCCGCGGCGCTCGAACCGGGCCTGGAACACGCCCTGGGACCGGGCATCGATTATGCCGACCTGTACTTTCAACGCAGCTGGCAGGAGAACTGGGTCCTCGAGGACGGCGAGGTCAAGGACGCCAGCTTCAATATCGACGGTGGCGTCGGCGTACGCGCTCTGGCCGGGGAAAAGACCGGTTTCGCCTACTCCAATCAGATTACCGCCGATGCGCTGGCCGAGGCCGGGCGCACCGCTTCGGGAATCGCGCGTAGCGGCTCGCGGCTCGCGCGGGTACCTGTGCAGATCGCCTCGACGACCCAGCGCTATGCCGGCATCGATCCGCTATCGGGGCTTTCCGCGGAAGACAAGATCGCCATGCTCAAGCAGGCCGATCGCATCGCCCGCGCCGCCGACCCCAGCATCACCCAGGTCAGCGCCTCGTTGAGCGGCGTCCATGAAGTGGTGCTGGTGCGGGCCAGCGATGGCACGCTTGCTGCGGACATTCGCCCGCTGGTGCGTTTCAACGTCAGCGTCATCGCCATGCGCAACGGTCGCCGCGAGCGCGGCAGTGCCGGCGGTGGCGGACGCTACGCGATGTCGCGGCTGCGTGACGAGAACGTCGCCGAGCGCTATGCCAAGGAAGCCGTGCGCCAGGCGCTGGTCAACCTCGAGGCGGTCGATGCGCCGGCCGGGCAGTTGCCGGTGGTGCTGGGCGCCGGCTGGCCGGGTATCCTGCTCCACGAGGCGGTGGGCCATGGCCTGGAGGGTGATTTCAATCGCAAGGGCAGCTCGGCGTTCGCCGGACGTATCGGCCAGCAGGTCGCCGCGAAGGGAGTGACCGTGGTCGACGACGCCACGCTCGCCGATCGTCGCGGTTCGATGTCGATCGACGACGAGGGTACGCCAGGCGCCTATACGCCACTGATCGAGGACGGCATCCTCACCGGCTACATGCAGGACAAGCTCAATGCGCGGCTCATGGGCATGAGTCCGACCGGCAACGCGCGTCGCGAATCCTACGCGCACATGCCGATGCCGCGGATGTCCAATACCTACATGCTGGCCGGCCAGGACGATCCCGACGACATCGTCAAGAGCGTCAAGCGCGGCATCTACGCGGTCAGCTTCAGCGGTGGGCAGGTCGACATCACTTCCGGGAAATTCGTGTTCGCGGCCAGCGAGGCCTACCTGATCGAGGATGGTCGCATCACCGCGCCGGTCAAGGGCGCGACGCTGATCGGCAATGGCCCCGAGGCGATGGGTCGTGTGTCAATGATCGGCAACGACATGCAGTTGGACAGCGGTATCGGCGTCTGCGGCAAGGAGGGCCAGGGCGTGCCGGTGGGCGTCGGCCAGCCGACGCTGAAACTAGACGAGCTGACCGTCGGCGGCACGCAATCGTGAATGAACGTGCCTGCGCTCGCTCATGCGGTGTTGAACATCGGCTCGGCATGCTCATTTACAAACTTGTAAACTCCGCTGCCTCGCCGCCGTTCGCCTTGCCTGAGCATCGCTCGGCTACGTCCCGCGGGCATAGCACTATTAAATGCTAGCGGTATCGCGGATCAGTTGAAACAGCTTGCGGGCGTTGGTCGGCGGTTTGCCACGCTGGCGTTCGCTCTGTGCATTGCGAATCAACTGGCGAAGCGCCTGACGGTCGACGTGGGGGTATTCGGCGATGAAGGCCTCGAGCGTCTCGGCTTCGCCTTCGACCAGCCGATCGCGCCACTGCTCGAGACGGTGAAAGGCATGATCGCGGCGCAGTTTTTCCTGCTCGAATTCGGCGAAGACGGCCTGGATGGCGTCGATGTCCTCGCGGCGCATGACCTTGCCGACATATTGCATGTGCCGGCGTCGCCCCTCGTGGGAACGGATACGTGAGGTTTCCTCGACCGCCGCGAGCATGTCCTCGGACAGCGGTAGTCGGGCACGTTGCGGGGCGGGCAGTGCGATGATCTTTTCGCCCAGCGCCTGCAGCGCCAGCATTTCGCGTTTGAGTTGGGACTTGCTCGGCCGTTCGGGAAGATCGGCGGGGGACTCGAATGACATGCCATTTCCATAAGCATTTGGGAGGTTGGCGCAGTATACCAGCCAGCCTTCGGACAAGGAGACCAACATGACACAGGCTTTCGATGCGACCGCACAGCAAGCGCTGCTGGAATCGCGTGCGGCCGCCGCGCTCGAGCAGGCCCGCGAGGCGGGCGCCGACGCCTGCGAGGTGGGCGCCAGCGTCGACCAGGGGATCAATGTCAGCGTGCGCCTGGGCGAGGTCGAGACGGTGGAACTGGCGCGTGACCAGGGCATCGCGCTCACCGTCTACGTGGGTAGCCGCAAGGGCAGCGCCTCGTCGTCGGACGCCAGCGAGGCGTCTATCCGCGCGCTGGTCGAAAAGGCCCTGACGATCGCCCGGCAGACCGGCGAGGACCCGGCGTCCGGCCTGGCCGACAAGGCGCTGATGGCCACCGACCTGCCGGATCTGAAGGTGCACCATCCGTGGCGCTTGACGACCGATCAGGCGATCGAGATGGCGCTGGCCTGCGAACAGGCCGGGCGCGGCGTGTCGGGTATCAGCAATTCCGAAGGCGCCGAGCTGTCGAGCGGCGAAGGCGTGCGGGTCTACGCCAACAGTCACGGCTTCATGGGCAGCCAGCGTGGCAGTCGGCATTCGCTGTCATGCATGCTGATCGCCCAGGATGAGCAGGGCATGCAGCGCGACTACGATTATTCCAGCGAGCGCGATCCGGCCAAGTTGGCGTCGCCCGAAGCGATTGGCCGGCGTGCCGCCGAGCGCACGCTGCGGCGCCTCGGCGCCAAGCGTCCCGCGACCGGGCGCATGCCGGTGATGTTCGCCCCGGAACTGGCCGGCGGACTGATCGGGCACTTCTTGAGTGCCATCGCCGGTGGCGCGCTCTACCGTGACGCATCGTTTCTCTGCGACAGCCTCGGCGAGTCGCTGTTTCCCGAGTGGCTGTCACTTCAGGAGAAGCCGCGCGAGATCGGTGCAATGGCGAGTTCACCCTTCGACAACGATGGGGTCTATACCCGCGACAACGTCTATGTCGAGCAGGGGCGGATCTCCAGCTATATGCTCTCCGCCTACAGTGCGCGGCGACTCGGCATGACGACGACCGGCAATGCCGGCGGCGCGCGTAACGTTCGGCTGGATGCCCCGCTGAACACACCCGAAGCGCTGCTGGCGCGGATGGGTAACGGGGTGGTGGTGACCGAGTTGATGGGCCAGGGGGTCAACAGCGTGACCGGTGACTATTCGCGCGGGGCGGCCGGCTTCTGGGTCGAGAACGGCCAGCTGCAGTATCCGGTCGAGGAGTTCACCATCGCCGGCAACCTGCGCAGCATGTTCGGTAACCTGCTTGGGGTGGGCGACGACATCGATACCCGCGGCAGCGTGCATACTGGCAGTTGGCTGATCGACGACATGATGGTGGCTGGCGGCTAGGCATTGTCTGAAAACTGTCTGCGCTCGGCCATACTGCGTTAAAAATCAGCTTAAAATGCTCATTTACACCCCGTAAACTCCGCTTTTTCGCTGATTTTTGCCTTGTCTGACCTTCGCTCGTCGACTTTTCAGACAGTGCCTAGGTGAGTGAGCGACGAACAGCGATGCTGACGCTCGTAGCTCGTAGCTCGTAGCTCGTAGCTCGTAGCTCAAAGATAAAACACCGTCGCCAGGCCGAGGAAGGCCATGAAGCCGATCACGTCGGTGACGGTGGTCAGGATCACGTTGCCGGACAGCGCCGGGTCGATGTTGAGCTTCTTGAGCGCGACGGGCAGCAGGGTGCCGCAGAGCGCGGCGACCAGCAGGTTGATGACGATCGCCGCCGCGATGATGGCGCCCAGCGTCAGGTCGTCGAACCAGACCACGGCGATGGCTGCGATCACCAATGCCCAGAGCAGGCCGTTGAGCACACTGACGATCAGCTCGCGGCTGAGCAGCCAGCGCACGTTGCTGCCCGAGACATGGCCGAGGGCGATGCCGCGGATCAGTACCGTCAGCGTCTGTGAGCCGGCGATGCCGCCCATGCTGGCGACGATCGGCATCAATACCGCGAGGGCGGTGACGCGTTGAATGGTGCCCTCGAACAGCCCGATCACCGCAGCCGCCATGAACGCGGTAATCAGGTTGACGCCCAGCCAGACCGCCCGCCGCCGACTGGTCCGCCAGGCCGGGGCGAAGGTGTCCTCCTCGTCGTCGAGACCCGCCATGCTCATCACCTGGTGCTCGGCGTTCTCGCGAATCACGTCGACCACATCGTCGATGGTGATCCGCCCCAGCAGGTGGCCATCGGTCCCCACCACCGGCGCCGAAACCAGGTCGAACTTCTCGAACAGCTTGGCGACGTCGCTCTCGCCGGTCATCGCCGCAATGCTGACCATGTCGGTATCCATCACTTCGCGGACCAGCATCGACGGGTCGGAAACCAGCAGGCGGTTGATCGGCAGGCTGCCGATCAGCTTGTCGCCGCGGGTGACCACCAGCAGCGTGTCGGTGGTGTCCGGCAAGCGCTCGTGGCGGCGCAGGTAGCGCAGTACTACATCCAGCGTGATGTCCGGGCGGATCGTCACCGCGTCGGTGTTCATCAGACCACCGGCGGTATCCTCGGGGTAGGCGAGGACGGTCTCCAGACGCTGGCGCTCCTGAGCCTCCATCGAGGCCAGCACTTCCAGGGTGACGGTATTGGGCAGGCGCTGCAGCAGGTCGGCCAGGTCGTCGACGTCGAGTCTCTCGGTCGCCGAGACCAGCTGCTGGGTATCCATGCGGTTGAGGAAGACCGTCTGGATATCGTCGTTGAGATACTGCAGGACGTCGCCCTGCAGCTCGGAATCGACCAGTTCCCAGAGGACCTCGCGTTCGCGCGGCGGGGTCGATTCGAGCAGATGAGCGACGTCGACCGGCGCCAGGCCGCGGTTGAGCATGCGCCGAACCTGGTCCAGGGCGCCATTTTCCAAGGCTTCGTTGAGCCGATCGAGGCGGGGCTGCAGTCGCTGTGGGTTCTGGCTCATGGCTGTCGGCGTCCTTGATCGCCCCGCATCGCGGTGGGCGTCATTCTATCATCGTGGCCGGACCCGAAGGGCAGCGATCCGTTGCGCGGCATGAGGGGAGGCGCCCGCCGACGGACGCCTAGGCATCCTCTTCGAAGCGTGCCGCGAACAACGCCTCGAGCGCATCGAGTGCTTGTATGGCCTGGGGGCCCTCGGCTTCGACGGTCAGCCGGCTGCCGCAGGGCGCGGCGAGCATCAGCAGTGACATGATGTTGGCGGCATCGCCGCTGCGGTCCAGGTGATGGACGGTGACCCTGGCCTCGTAACCCTGGCAGCACTGAACCAGCTTGGTCGCGGCGCGGGCATGCAGGCCGCGCTTGTTGATCAGCGTCAGCTCACGCTGTGGCATCGGCGGCCCCCACGGCGGCGTGGATACCCAGTTCCCGATGGCGAATTCGCACGCGGTAACGGCCGGTGAAATGCCGCGCCAAGCGTTCGGTCAGATAGACCGAGCGATGCTGGCCGCCGGTACAGCCGATCGCCACCGTCAGATAGCTGCGATTGCTGGCGCGGTAGGCGGGCAACCAGCGCTCGAGCCAGTCGCGGATGTCGTCGGCCATGGCGCCGACATCCGGATAATCCTCGAGGAAAGTCACGATCTCGGCATCCCGGCCGTTGAACGGACGCAGCCGCGGGTCCCAGTAGGGATTGGGCAGGCAGCGGGCGTCGAAGACGGTATCGGCGTCGAGCGGCACCCCGCGCTTGAAGCCGAATGACTCGAAGGTCAGCGTGAGCTGTTCGCTGGTATGGTGGGCGACCTGCTCGGCGATGCGCCCGCGCAGGTCGTGGACCGAGAGCTGCGAGGTGTCCATGACCAGGTCGGCCAGATCTCGGATGCCCGACAGCGCGTTCTCCTCGGACTCGATCGCCTCGGCCAGGGTCATCTGGCTATTGCGGGTCAGCGGATGGCGGCGGCGGGTTGCCGAGTAGCGCTCGAGCAGGATCTTGTCCTCGGCTGTCAGGTAGACCACCTGACAATCGATGCCACGCTTGCGAACGGCCTCGAGCTGCGTGGGGAAACGTTCGAGGGCCATGGGCAGGTTGCGTGCATCGATGCTGACCGCGACGCTGGCGCGCTTGCTGTCGGCCTGCTGGAGTTCATCGATCAGCGCATCGAGGAGCATCGCCGGCAGGTTGTCGATGGCGTAGAAGCCCAAGTCCTCGAGCGCCTGCAGGGCGATCGACTTGCCGGATCCGGAGCGGCCACTGATGATCACGAGTTGCATGGGGCGGCTCCCTTTTCACGGTGAGTCACGAGTCGGTCATGTGACGTGGCATAAGCCAGGCCCGCGATGCATCGAGGCCTATGAAGCTACTTGGCTTGCCGGGGCGAGGCGCCGGTGCCGTCATCGAGGGCGTGGATGGCCTGGATGAGTGCGTCGTAGAGTTCGCGCTGGCTGGCACTGTGGCGCAGCCGACTGCGGGTCTCGGCGTCGTTCATGATGCCTGCGACCTGGGCGAGCAGTGCCAGGTGGGTGTCGTCGGCCTCTTCGGGCACCAGCAACACGAACACCAGATCCACCGGTTCGCCATCGACCGCATCGAAATCGATCGGTTCCTGAAGCTTGAGGAAGCCTGCTACCGGTGCCTTGCAATGGGGGTTGCGGGCATGGGGGATGGCCACGCCATTGCCGATGCCGGTACTTCCCAGGCGTTCGCGTCCGATCAGCCGGCTGAACACCTCCTGGCTGTCTAGGCTAGGGGTGTTCTGGGCGATGAAGGTGCTGAAGAACTCAAGCACGCGCTTCTTGCTCCCCCCGGGCACGGCAAACAGGGTGCGTTCGGGGGGCAGTATGGCTTCCAATGTCATGATAGGGAGTTAGCGGGCACCGGCGCCTTGCGCGCGAGCCTGAGCCTTTTCCTTGTGTTTGACGAGTTGGCGGTCGAGCTTGTCGGCCAGGGCATCAATGGCGGCATACATGTCGCCGTTTTCGGCTTCGGCATGCAAGTCAGCACCCGCTGCGTGAAGCGTGCAGGCCGCCTGCTGGCGTTCCTTCTCGACCGAGAGCGTTACCTGCACGGTGGTGATGTTGTCGTAGTGGCGTTCCAGCCGCATCAACTTCTCGTTGACATAGTCACGCAATGCATCCGTCAGTTCGACGTGATGGCCGGTGATGTTGGCTTGCATGGCACGTTCCTTTTCGACGAGTGGTGGCTCGATTGTAACCCTTTTTGCAGCTTAGCAAACCCCTTGTGGGATGGCGGCCACACGCGTCGCTTTTCGCGAGCTGAGGGCGTAAAAATCGACGTTCCGAGGTGGCGGGGCGTGGCACGTTCCGTGTGCCGGAAGAGACTTCAGGCGAGGCGCTTGCGTTCGCTGGAGGAGGGAATACCCAGCGCTTCGCGGTACTTGGCGACGGTGCGTCGCGCCACCGCGATGCCGTCGGCGGCGAGCAGATCGACCAGTTTGCTGTCGGAGAGCGGCTTGCGCGGCGGCTCGTCGCCGATCAGCTTCTTCAGGCGCGCGCGTATCGCGGTACTGGAATGCGCATCGCCTTCGCCGCCGCCGACATGGCTCGAAAAGAAGTACTTGAGCTCGAAGACGCCACGCGGCGTATGGATGAACTTCTGCGTGGTGACTCGCGAGATGGTCGACTCGTGCATCTCCACGGTCTGGGCGATATCGGCGAGTACCAGCGGTTTCATGGCTTCTTCGCCACGTTCGAGGAAGTCGAGCTGGCGGACCATGATCTCGCGACCGACCTTGAGCAGGGTGTCGTTGCGACTCGACAGGCTCTTGATCAGCCAGCGCGCTTCCTGAAGATGCTGCTTCATGAAGGTATTGTCGTCGCTCTTGTCGGCCCGCTTTATCAAGGCGGCATAGTCGGGTTGGATGCGCAGCCGCGGTAGCGCCTCGGGGTTGAGCTCGATACGCCAGCCCTCGCGAGTGTGGCGGGCAACCAGGTCGGGGATCACGTAATCGTTGCCGCTGGCGTCGAAGACCTGGCCGGGACGCGGGTCGAGGGCGCGGATCAGCGCGATCACCGCATCGAGCTGAGCGTCGTCGAGGCGCAGCCGGCGCTTGAGCAGCTTGCGATCGTCGCCGGCCAGCGCTTCGAGAAACTGACGCACCAGGCGCTTTGCCTGAGGCAGCAGCGGCGTATCGTCGGCCAGCGTAGCCAACTGTAGCAGCAGGCACTCGCGTAGGTCGCGGGCGAATACGCCGGTGGGGTCGAACTGCTGGAGGCGATACAGGACCTGCTCGACATCGGCGACCTTGAGTCCGGCGAGCCCTTGATTGTGCAGGCCTTCCGTCAGCTCGTCGAGCTGACCTTCGAGGTAGCCGTCGATGGTGATCGAATCGATGAGGCATTCGGCGATCGCATGGTCGCGGCTATCGAGCCCGGCCATTTCGAGCTGCCACTGGAGATGATCCTGCAGGCTCTGATCGGCGCTATTGCGCTCGAAGTCGGGGCCGTCTTCACTGCGCCCGGCGCTGGGGGCCAGGTCCTGGTAGGTATCCGACCATTCGCTGTCCAGCGTGAGTTCCTCGGGGATGTCGCTGGCCCAGTCGTCTTCTACCGTCTCGCCGACGGCAGTTTCCCCATAGTCGTCTTCCATCTCCAGCATGGGGTTGGATTCCAGCGCCTGCTGGATCTCCTGGCGTAGGTCCAGCGTCGACAGCTGCAGCAACTGGATGGCCTGCTGCAACTGGGGCGTCATGGTCAGTTGGGTGCCGACCCGAAGCTGCAACGTGGGTTTCATAGCCATGACAACGTGACTTCACTGACAGGGTTTGATCACACGTTATCCTGCCCGGTATGGCCTTGCAAGTATAAAAGCAATAACCATGCCACGATTAAGGCTAATCCCGCTTGGCGATATCTTGCGTGGAATTTCAGGGCTTGACAGCCGACTCTCGGTGAGGCGGCAGCGAGCGCTCAGAGGCGGAACTCGTTACCTAGGTAGACCTCGCGGACCTTCTTGCTGGCGAGTATCGCTTCCGCGCTACCCTCGGCGATGATCTGGCCGTCGCCGACGATGTAGGCGTTGTCGCAGATGTCCAGCGTCTCGCGCACGTTATGGTCGGTGATCAGCACGCCGATGCCCCGGTCGCGCAGTTGGCGAATGATCGACTTGATTTCGCCGACCGAGATCGGATCGACCCCCGCGAAGGGCTCGTCGAGCAGGATGAACGCCGGCTCGGTGGCCAGCGAGCGGGCGATCTCCACCCGTCGGCGCTCGCCGCCGGACAGGCTCATGCCCATGTTGTCGCGAATGTGGGTGATATGGAATTCCTCGAGCAGCTGTTCGAGCTGGCGCTTGCGCCCCGGCTTGTCCAGGTCGCGCCGCGTCTCGAGGATCGCCATGATGTTGTCGGCGACCGATAGCTTGCGAAAGATCGAGGCTTCCTGAGGCAGGTAGCCGATGCCCGCGCGGGCGCGATGGTGCATCGCCGCGCGGCTGAGATCCTGGTCGTCGATACTCACCTCGCCGGCGTCGGCGCGTACCAGACCGACGATCATGTAGAACGAGGTCGTCTTGCCTGCCCCGTTGGGGCCGAGCAGGCCGACGATGCTGCCCTGGCCGATCGACAGGCTGATGTCCTGGACCACGCGGCGATTCTTGTAACTCTTGGCCAGATGTCTGGCGAACAGCGTCTTCATCGCGCGGGACTCTCCTCTAGACTGGCCTCGGCTGTCGGGGTCATTGTTCGGCCGACTTCGGCGTCAGGCTCATGCGCACGCGCTGGTTCTCGGTGCCCTGAACTTGGGAGCGCGCCTGGACCTGACGATTGTCGAGGAAATACTCGACATAGGCGCCGTTGAAGGTATCGCTGGCCTGGTGCAACTCGGCCTGTCCGATCAGCTCGACGCGTCGCTCGCCGGCGTGGTAGATGATCGTATCGCCCCAGCCCTTGACCAGCGGATCGTCGGGCGCCGGGCGCTGTTCGAGATAGGCACGCTCGGCGCCGCCGGTGGCGGTCACCAGGGTCACTTCGCCCTGGTCGTTGCGCTCGATCTCGACACGCTGAGCGGTCAATTTCATGCTGCCCTGCTGCATGTCGACGTCACCGGTGTAGACGGCGGTGCCGGCTCGGTCGTCGAGATCCAGTCGGTCGGCGGCAATGTTGATCGGCTGATTGGCATCGCTGTCCAGCGCCAGGGCCGGCGTGGCGAGCAGTGCCGCACCGGACAGCCCTAGTGCGGCGATAAGGGTGCGCATCATGATCCTGAATCCTCGTCGATCGGCGGGTGATGGCCGCGTACGTTGCCGTTGAGCCGCATGCGTCCGCTATCCAGCCAGGCATCGAAGCGATCGCCGCGCACGCGTTGTTGGAATTTGCGCAGAACGGCCTCGCTTTCACTCCAGGCATGGCCGGTGTCGGCATCGTAAACCAGCACCTCGCTATTGATTTGCCATCCCTGTTCGGGCGCCTCGAGCTGGGCGTCGCCGCTTAGCTTGAGCGGATTGGCGTTGGCCCCCAGCCTACCCGTGTCGGCGCTGGCGAACCAGACCCGGCCGCGGTCGTCGACGAGTCGGGCGTCGGGCGTTTCGAGGTGCGTCACGTCATCGTCGGGGGTATGCGTCAGGCGCGGTGTCTCGAGCCGCTGATGGGCGGTGCCGGCCGCATCGAAGCGGGTCAGCGTGGCGTCTTCCAGATAGTAATCGGGTTCGCCGCTTGCGGCCGTGGAAGGCGGGGCGGGTAGCGAGATATTGCGCTGCTCGATCAGCGCCAGCAGCCCACCCAGCGCGATCAGGATGAGTGCCAGCCACCATTTGTATGAGAGCCGCGAGAGACGCTGGAGCATCGTTCAGTTCCGGCCGTGAAGGTAAGTATCGAGTAGCGCTGCCCAGTGACCCTGCATCTGCAGCAGGCCATCGCAGATGTCGCGTACGGCGCCGTGACCACCGGGGCGTTGGGTGACCCAGTCGGCCTGTTCGCGGATATAGTCTGGCGCATTGGGCACGCTGATGCCGAGCCCCGCGCAGCGAATGGGGGCGAGGTCGGGCAGGTCGTCGCCGCAGTAGGCGATCTGCTCGAACCCGAGGTCCAACGTGTCGAGCAACTCGCGCAGCACAGCCAGCTTGTCGTCGCGGCCCTGGAAGACATGCTCGATACCCAGGGCCGCGGCGCGGCGCGCCACCATCGGCGACTCGCGGCCGGTGATGATCGCTACCTCGACCCCGGCCCGGCGCAGCAGCTTGATGCCCTGACCGTCCTGGGTACTGAAGGCCTTGATCTCCTGACCATCGGCCTGAAAGTACAGCTGGCCATCGGTCATGACCCCGTCGATGTCGAGAACCAGCAGCCGTATATGGCGGGCGCGCTCGGTCAGCTCGGGATGGTCGGTCATCGCTGTCTCCTCAGATCACGCCACTGACGAGCAGGTCGTGCATGTGGATGGCGCCGATCGGGCGATCGTCGGCATCGACCACGGCCAGCGCAGTGATACGGTTGTCTTCCATGAGCCTGACGGCCTCGGCCGCCAGAATGTCGGCACGAATCCGCTTGCCGCCACGGGTCATCACATCGTCGACTCGCAGCGCGCGTAGATCGCCATGCTGATCGAGCGTGCGACGCAGGTCGCCATCGGTGTAGACGCCGGCCAATCGGCCTTGCTCGTCGACCACGCAGGTGAAGCCCAACCCCTTGTGGGTGATTTCGAGCAGCGCTTCGCGCAGCGGGCTGCCGATGACGACGCTGGGCAGCCGCTCGCCGCTGTGCATCAGGTCCTCGACCTTGAGCAGCAAGCGCCGGCCCAGCGTACCGCCGGGGTGCGACAGAGCGAAGTCCTCGGCGGTGAAGCCGCGCGCTTCGAGCAGGGCTACCGCCAGCGCGTCGCCCAGCGCCAGCGCGGCGGTGGTCGAGGCGGTCGGCGCCAGATCGAGCGGGCAGGCCTCGCGTTCGACGCCGGCGTCGAGGTGGGCCTCGGCATGGCAGGCCATGGCCGAGGCGGGGCGCCCGGTCATGCTGATCAGCGGCGTGCCCATGCGTTTGAGCAGCGGCAGCAGCGCGGTTATCTCCTGGGTCTCGCCGGAGTTGGAGAGGGCCAGTACCACATCGCGCGCGGTGATCATGCCCAGGTCGCCGTGGCTGGCCTCGCCGGGGTGGACGAAAAAGGCCGGCGTTCCGGTGCTCGCCAGCGTGGCGGCGATCTTGCGTGCAATATGCCCGGATTTGCCCATGCCGGTGACCACCACGCGTCCCTGGCAGGCGAGTATCAGCCGGCAGGCGCGGTCGAAGTCGTCGGACAGCTTGCCGCTCAATGCGGCGATGGCCTGCTGTTCCAGCTCCAGGGTGCGTCGGGCGCTGGCACGAAAGGCGAAGTCGGTATCGATGGTCATGACGATGATTGTTGCCCCGGGGGCGATTGGACTCAAGAGGCGACGCTGCCGGATGACCGGTCCGTCGCGGCTGTGCCGGGCGCTCATTAGACGCATAGAGGCGGTGGCTTGCAAGGGCCAAAGCGGGTCGGGCTGGTCGTGGTACGATGGGTTAGGATACGATGTTCGATAATTTTTCACCACTGAGTCGCCTGAATGAACGAATCGCTGCTCGTCGAGGTGGAAGGGTTGCGCTTTTCCCGAGGCGAGAAGGAAATCTTTCGCGGTATCGATCTGCAGATTCCACGCGGCAAGATCACTGCGATCATGGGGCCCAGCGGCACCGGCAAGACGACGCTGCTCAAATTGATCGGCGGCCAGTTGCGCCCGGATGCGGGGCGGGTCAGGATCGCCGGCCAGGACGTGCATCGCCTGCCGCGCCGCGCGCTGTTCCGCCTGCGCCGACGCATGGGCATGCTGTTCCAGAGCGGGGCGCTGTTCTCCGATCTGTCCGTGTTCGAGAACGTGGCCTTTCCACTGCGCGTGCATACCGACCTGCCCGAGGCGATGGTTCGCGACATCGTCCTGATGAAGCTCGAGGCGGTGGGGTTGCGTGGCGCCCGAGAACTGATGCCCTCGGAGCTGTCGGGCGGCATGTTGCGACGGGTGGCGCTGGCCCGGGCAATCGCCCTGGATCCCGACTTGATCCTCTATGACGAGCCGTTCGTGGGGCAGGACCCGATTTCGATGGGCGTGCTGGTGCAGCTGGTCAAGAAGGTCAATCAGGCGCTGGGACTGACCGCCGTGGTGGTCTCCCACGACGTCAAGGAAACCCTGACGATCGCCGATTACGTCTACGTGATATCCGATGGCCAGGTGATGGCGCACGGTACGCCGGCATCGCTGGATGACACCGGCGACGCCCGGGTGCGTCAGTTCATTCATGGCGAGCCCGACGGGCCGGTGCCGTTTCATTACCCGGCGCCGGATTACGTCACCGACATCATGACCGGGAGGGTGCGACGGTGAGCGATCGTCACGAGGGGCGTCGCCACGCCTTGCCTGGCGCAGCCTTCAGCCGGGCAGTCTCCCGCCGGATAGTGACGCTGGGCCGGGCGACGCTGGATGTCGTCGATGCGCTGGGCCGGGCCGGGATGATCCTGGCGCTGTCGAGCATGACCGTGCCTTCACGGGAAGGTTGGCGGCTGTGGCTGCGTCAGATGCATTTCGTCGGCGTGATGTCGCTGGCCATCGTGCTGGTGTCCGGCGTGTTCATCGGCATGGTGCTGGGGTTGCAGGGCTACACCATCCTGGTCGATTTCGGCGCCGAGGATGCGCTCGGGCAGATGGTTGCGTTGTCGTTGTTGCGGGAGCTGGCGCCGGTGGTCACGGCGCTGCTGTTCGCCGGGCGCGCCGGTTCGGCGCTGACCGCGGAGATCGGCTTGATGAAGGCCACCGAGCAGCTCTCGAGCATGGAGATGATCGGTGTCGACCCGCTGCGCCGCATCATCGCGCCACGCCTGTGGGCGGGTTTCGTCTCGCTGCCGCTGCTGACCGTCGGCTTCAGCGTGGTGGGCATCTGGGGCGGCTATCTGATCGGCGTGCAGTGGCTGGGAGTCTTCGAAGGTTCCTACTGGAGCAACATGCAGGACAGTGTCAGCTTCTTCGCCGATATCGGCAACGGCATGGTCAAGAGCGTGGTGTTCGCGCTGGTGGTGACCTGGATCGCGGTTTTCCAAGGTTATGACCTGGTGCCGACCTCGGAAGGCATTTCGCGCGCCACCACGCGAACGGTGGTTTATTCTTCGCTGGCGGTGCTGGGGCTGGACTTCGTGCTCACCGCGACGATGTTTGGAGAACTCGGATGAGACGCAGCAAGGTGATGGAGTTCGGGGTCGGCCTGTTCATGTTGGCCGGGGTGATTGGCGTGATCTTCCTGGGGTTGCGGGTCAGCGGTCTGGGCACCGGCGTATCGGGCGACACCATGACGCTGCATGCCAATTTCGCCAATATCGGCGGCCTGAAGGTACGCTCCAAGGTGACTTTGGCCGGTGTCGAGGTGGGGCAGGTCTCGGCGATAGAACTCGACCCCGAATGGTACGACGCCCATGTCACTTTCGAGGTCGACGACAAGCTCGAAGGCGTTTTGCCGCGCGATTCCACGGCGGCGATACTCACCGCGGGGCTATTGGGCGAGCAGTACATCGGCCTGTCGATGGGCGGCGACCCGCAAACCCTCGAGGATGGCGATACGATCCGCGATACACAGCAGGCACTGGTACTGGAAGAACTGATTCAGCAGTTCGTATCGAACATGGTGAAGGAATAACCGGAGGTGGCTATGACTGTTGGCATGACGACGATGCGCGTAAGGTTTTCCGTTTACCGCTGGCTGGCCGTTGTGTGCGCCACGCTGTTGATGGCTTCGATGGCCCAGGCTCAGCAGAAGCCCGAACAGCTGATCCGCGACAGTATCGATCAGTTGATGGGGCAGATCGAAGGGCGTAAGGACTATTTCGCCGAACACCCCGACGAGCTGGAGGCGCTGGTCGACAAGAATCTCGAGCAGATCGCCGACTTTCGCTACATCGGCGCCAGCGTCATGGGTCGCTACTTCCGCAATGCCACGCCGGAGCAGCGCTCGCGCTTCGTCGACACTTTCCGTCAGACGTTGATCGATACCTACGCTCGGGGGCTGGTGACGTTCGATTATCGCGAACTGCGCGTACTGGAAGGCACCGGCGGTCGTTACGAGGACCAGGCCAGTGTCGACATGGAAGTGGTGGCTGACGACGGCCAGGTCTATCCGGTGAGCTACACCCTGCGCCAGGACGATGGCCAGTGGAAGGTCGTCAACGTCATCGTCAATGGCATCAATCTCGGGCTGACGTTCCGCAACCAGTTCGACCAGGCGATGCGCAACAACAACCGCGACTATGACAAGGTCATCAGTGAGTGGGCACCCGAAGTCGCTACCGAGGAGCTGGAGAAAGGAGCCGCTGATTCCTCCGGACAAGGAACGGCGCAGTGAGCGTATTGCTCGACCATGACGGCGCGCGGCTGGTCGTCCAGGACCAGGCACTGATCGCCAGTGGCGAGGCCGATTTCGACGTCGCCGCCAGTCTGGCCGAGAGTGGCTGCGAATGGCTGGACACCCAGCCCTCCGGCAGCGTGGTGCACTTTGACCTGAGCGGCGTCGATCGAGCCAGCAGCGCGGCGATCAGCGTGATGCTCGAATGGCTGCGCTGTGCCCGTAAGCGCGGCCTCGAGGTCGAGTCGGTCAAGCTCTCCGAGCCGCTGGTTAGGGTGACCTCGTTGGCGGGTATCGATCTGCTGCTGCCCTCCCACCTGGAAGCGGCCGAGGCCTGATCGCCTCCCGGCGATCGCTGTCCGCCATCGCCGCGCGTCTCGCGATTCGGTAACGCGGCTGGGCATCGCCATCGCCGATGCTTTTCATTACCATGGACGCCTTCACGATCCCGCCGGCGGCGCAGCGCGTCGCCGGTCCACCTTCGACAGGAGTCATACGTCCATGCAACCCAGTGATGTCAAGGCGCGACTGGAGTCGCGGATCGACGACTGCGAATTCCACATCCAGGGCGAAGGCTGCAACTTCCAGGTCGTCGCCGTGGGCGAAGCGTTCGAAGGGCTGAGCCCCGTCAAGCGTCAGCAACTGATCTACGGCGCGCTGTCCGAGGAGATCGCCAGCGGCGCGCTTCACGCCGTGAGCATCAAGACCTATACCCCGGCGCAGTGGCAGGACGCTCCCGAGAACGCCCAGAGCTGAGTACTCGACCATCATGGACAAGCTGATCATCACCGGTAACGGCCCGCTCAACGGCGAGGTCTGGGCGAGCGGGGCGAAGAATTCCGCGCTGCCGATCCTGGCCGCCACGCTGCTCGCCGACGAGCCCGTTACCATCGGCAACCTGCCGCACCTTCAGGACATCACCACCACGCTGGAACTGCTCGCGCACATGGGCGTCGAGCCGGTGATGGGCGAGAAAATGAGCATCCAGCTCGATGGTTCACAGGTTCGCGAATGCCATGCGCCCTATGAGCTGGTCAAGAAGATGCGCGCCTCGATCCTGGTGCTGGGGCCGTTGTTGGCGCATTTCGGTCGGGCCGATGTCTCGTTGCCCGGCGGTTGTGCGATCGGCACCCGGCCGGTCGATCTGCATATCCGCGGCCTGGAGGCTATGGGCGCCGACATCACGGTCGAGGGCGGCTACATCCGGGCCCGGGTCGATGGCCGCCTCAAGGGCGCGACGATCATCTTCGATACCGTCACCGTCACCGGGACCGAGAACCTATTGATGGCGGCGGCGCTCGCCCAAGGCACCACCGTGCTGGAGAATGCCGCCCGCGAACCGGAAGTGGTCGATCTGGCCGAGTGCCTGATCGCGATGGGGGCGAAGATCCGCGGTCACGGTAGCGATACCATCATCGTCGAAGGGGTCGAACGCCTGCACGGCTGCCATTACGACGTGATGCCCGATCGCATCGAGACCGGCACCTTCCTGGTAGCCGCGGCGGCCTCGGGCGGCTGCGTGCGGGTGCGCAATACCCGCGCCGACATCCTCGACGCGGTACTCGCCAAGCTGGAAGAGGCGGGGGCAATGGTCCGCCACGCCGAGGACTGGATCGAACTCGACATGCAGGGGCGTCGCCCGCGCGCGGTCAATGTCAGAACGGCGCCTTACCCGGCGTTTCCCACCGACATGCAGGCCCAGTTCATGGCCTTGAACTGCATCGCCGACGGTACCGGTCGGGTCGTCGAGACGATCTTCGAGAACCGCTTCATGCACGTGCAGGAGCTCAAGCGCATGGGCGCCGAGATCGCCATCGAGGGCAACACCGCGATCGTGACCGGGGTCCGGCGGCTTTCCGGCGCGCCGGTGATGGCCACCGACCTGCGCGCTTCGGCCAGCCTGGTCGTGGCCGCCATGGTCGCCGAGGGCGAGACGCTGGTCGATCGTATCTACCATATCGATCGCGGTTACGAGTGCATCGAGGAGAAGCTGCAGTCGCTCGGCGCCAAGATCCGTCGCGTACCCGGTCACTGAGCCTTTCCGAGTCGTCTCGAAATACCTGGAACCGAAGTCGCCATGTCAAAGCAACTGATACTCGCCCTGTCGAAGGGGCGCATCCTCGACGAGACACTGCCCCTGCTGGCCGATGCCGGGGTGGAGCCGAGCGAGGATCTCGGCAAGAGCCGCAAGCTCTTGTTCGATACCAATCTGGAAGGCGTCAAGCTGGTGGTGATCCGCGCCACCGATGTCCCCACCTATGTGCAGATGGGTGCCGCCGACCTGGGAATCGCCGGCAAGGACGTGCTGCTCGAGCACGGCGCCGAAGGGCTCTATGAACCGCTTGACCTGGAGATCGCCCGCTGCCGGCTGATGACCGCCGGCGTCACCGGTATGCAGGCTCGCCATGCACGGCGTCGGGTGGCGACCAAGTTCGTCAATATCGCGCGGCGCTACTATGCCGAGCAGGGCATTCAGGCCGAGGTCATCAAGCTGTATGGGGCGATGGAGCTGGCGCCGTTGATGAATCTCGCCGACGAGATCGTCGACATCGTCGATACCGGTAATACGCTGCGCGCCAACGGCATGGAGCCGCGTGAGCTGATCGCCGACATCAGCACGCGGCTGGTGGTCAACAAGGCCGCCATGACCATGAAGCACGAGCGTCTCAAGCCGCTGATCGGACGCCTGCGCCAGGCCGTCGAGGCACGCCAAGCCAACGCGCCGGTTTCCTGATTCCTGGCGCTCGCGAGTCGAGCGCCGACAGACGAGGTTCGCACCATGGCCGACACCGTTACCGATAGCGCCACAGAGACCTTCAAGATGCCCCGGCTAGATACCCGGG
Source organism: Halomonas sp. HP20-15 (assembly GCF_033446685.1). NCBI lineage: Bacteria > Pseudomonadati > Pseudomonadota > Gammaproteobacteria > Oceanospirillales > Halomonadaceae > Halomonas > Halomonas sp. HP20-15. The sequence continues at coordinate 31,105 of NZ_JAWQLY010000016.1, forward strand.
ATGACGACTTCGGCCCGTTGCTCGAGGCCCTGCTCGATTGGGAGGGCGTTTCCGACGCCGAGGTGCAACAGCGCGTCAGCCAGATCATCGAGGACGTGCGCACGCGCGGCGACGCCGCGCTGGTCGAGTTGACCCGGCGCTTCGATCGCGTCGAGGCGGACAGCGTCGAGGCGCTGACGCTCAGTCCCGAGCGCCTCGAGCAGGCCTTCGACAGCCTTCCCGACGCACAGCGCGAGGCGTTGTCGCACGCCGCGGAACGCATCCGCGCCTATCATCGCCATCAGAAGCCCGAATCCTGGCAATACCGCGAAGCCGACGGCACGGTGCTGGGTCAGCAGATCACCGCGCTCGATCGGGCCGGCATCTATGTGCCCGGCGGCAAGGCGGCCTATCCCTCGTCGGTGCTGATGAACGCGATTCCGGCGCACGTCGCCGGCGTGCGCGAGATCGTTATGGTGGTGCCTACTCCGGATGGCGTGCTCAACGACCTGGTGCTGGCCGCCGCGCACCTGGCGGGAGTCGATCACGTATTCACCGTCGGTGGTGCGCAGGCGATCGCCGCCCTGGCCTACGGCACCGAAAGCGTGCCGCGGGTCGACAAGATCGTCGGGCCCGGCAACATCTACGTGGCGACCGCCAAGCGGGCGGTATTCGGTCAGGTCGGCATCGACATGATCGCCGGCCCCTCGGAGATCCTGGTGGTCAGCGACGGCGGCACCGATCCCGAGTGGCTGGCCATGGACCTGTTCTCCCAGGCCGAGCACGACGAGGATGCCCAGGCGATTCTGGTGGGCTGGGACGAGGCGCATCTCGACGCCGTCGAAGCGGCGATCGAACGCTTGCTGCCGACGCTGGAGCGCGCAGCGATCGTGCGCGCCTCGCTGCGCTCGCGCGGCGCGCTGATTCGCTGTCGGGATCGCGACGAGGCGCTGGCGCTGGTCAACCGCATCGCTCCCGAGCATCTGGAGCTGTCGGTGGCCGACCCCGAGGCCCTGCTGCCCGAGGTGCGTCATGCCGGGGCGATCTTCATGGGCCGCTACACGGCCGAGGCGCTGGGCGATTACTGCGCCGGGCCCAACCATGTATTGCCGACGTCGGGTACGGCGCGCTTCTCATCGCCGTTGGGGGTCTACGACTTTCAGAAGCGCTCTTCGATCATCCATTGTTCCGCCGCAGGTGCGGCGACACTCGGGCGCACCGCCTCGGTGCTGGCGCGTGGCGAGGCACTGACCGCCCATGCGCGCTCGGCGGAGAACCGGATCGGCGACGAATAATGACGCGTGCGTTGATTCGTGTCGTTCAACGATCATGCCCCGCCTAGGCGGGGCATGATCGTTTATGGACGACAGCTTGCGTAAAGAAGTATTCAGGCTTCCTGTGGCCGCGGTCGTTCGCCGACTTTGACCTCCACGGTATGGCGCTCGCCACCGCGAATGTAGGTGACCGGCAGCCGCGTGCCGGGAGCGATCTCGGCGATATCGGCCATCGCCACGCGTGGGTCGATGATCGGCTTGCCGTCGATGGCGGTCATCACGTCGCCGGGTTGCAGGCCTGCCTCGGCGCCGGGCCCGCCGGGCACCACATTGGCGACGACGACCCCCTGGATTGCGTTGAGACCGAACGACGCGGCCAGGTTGGCGGTGACCTCCTGGACCTCGATGCCCAGCCAGCCGCGGATCACGCGGCCGTGGGTAATAATCTGGCTGAGGATATCGCGCGCCAGGTTGGTGGGGATGGCGAAGCCGATCCCCTGCGAGCCACCGGAGCGCGAGAAGATCGCGGTATTGATGCCCACCAGCGCGCCCTGCGCGTTGACCAGCGCGCCCCCCGAATTGCCGGGATTGATCGCGGCGTCGGTCTGGATGAAATCCTCGTAGGCGGACAGCCCCAGGTGGTTGCGACCGGTGGCGCTGATGATACCCATGGTCACGGTCTGACCGACCCCGAAGGGATTGCCGATCGCCAGGCTGACATCGCCCACGGCGATCTTCTCCGAGTCGGCAAGCTGGATCACCGGCAGCCCGTCGAGATCGATCTTGAGCACGGCGAGGTCGCTCTCGGGATCGGTGCCGACCAGTTGGGCGAGCGTCTCGCGGCCGTCACGCAGGGCGACCTGAATCTGGTCTGCGCCGCGGATGACATGCTGATTGGTGAGGATGTAGCCCTCGGCGCTGACGATCACCCCCGAGCCCAGGCTCGACAGCAGACGTTGCCGGCGCGGCATGTCGTCGCCGAAGAATTGGCGGAAGAAGGGATCGGACATCAGCGGATGCTGTTCGCGCTCGACGACCCGCGAGGAGTAGACGTTGACCACCGCCGGTGCCGCCTTGTCGACCGCGTCGGCATAGCTGACCGTGCCGCTGTCGCGGGATAACGGCTGGGCCTCCTGCAGTTTCGGCGCCGGGCGTGAGACGGCCGTGGCGTTGCTTGCCTGGGATGTCGCGGCGCCCGGGGCTTCGCTGGCTGCCGGCTCGCTCGAGGGGGCGGTAGTCTGGGATGGCTGCGGGCGGCTCGGCTCGGTACCCAGCAGGTGGGGGAACTGGTAAAGCAGGACGACGGCCAGCAGGATACCACTGATGACGGGCCAGATAAGGGGCATCACGAAGCGACGCATGTACGATCCTTGAACGAGGGCCGCCAGCGCCACGCTTCTCGAAGCCGATGGGTGCAGCCATTACAATGGCGGCAGTGTATCACCGCCTTTTTATGAATGCCCGGGAGGAGCCATGCTGGCACGCCACCAACTGATAGACGCCTGCGACGCCGAACTGCGCGCGGCGCAGTTCAAGGACTATACCCTCAATGGGTTGCAGGTGGCCGGCCGCGAGCGGGTCGCCAGGGTGATGAGCGGCGTGACCGCTTGCCAGGCGCTGGTCGACGAGGCGGTTGCCTGGGAGGCCGACCTGCTGCTGGTGCATCATGGCTATTTCTGGAAGAACGAGCCGGTGGCGATCACCGGCATGAAGCGGCGACGCCTCGCGACGCTGCTGGCCAACGATATCAACCTGCTCGCCTACCATTTGCCGCTGGACGCTCACGCCAGCCTGGGCAACAACGCCTGCCTGGCGCAGCGGTTGGATTTCCGAGTCAGCGGCTGCGCCGACGGCGAACTGGGCGACGGTTTGATATGGCTGGGCGAGCCGTCGAGCGCCATGGACACGACGGCCATGGGACAGCATCTAGCGACGGTATTGAATCGCGAGCCGACGGTGATCAGCGGCCATGACCGCGAGATCCGTCGCATCGCCTGGTGTACCGGTGGCGCCCAGGACATGATCGCCCAGGCCGCCGATGCGGGAGCGGACGCGTTCATTTCCGGCGAGATTTCCGAGCGCACGACGCACCTGGCCCGCGAGATGGGAATCAGCTATTTCGCGGCCGGCCACCACGCCACCGAGCGTTACGGCGTTCAGGCGCTCGGCGAGTGGCTGGCTAAGGAGCAGGGCGTCGAGCACCGGTTCGTGGATATCGACAACCCTGCCTGACGAGTTGCGCGGTAATTCGCGCAAGCCGCTACGCTCAGTAGCGTACCGGCGATGTCGTGGAGTCGGCCGTCTGATCGCGCTGACGCAGGCCGAAATCCTCGGCCAGCGTGCCACGGCCGTCGTCGGCGTAATCGCGCGGCGCAGGAGTGTCGCTATCGTTGGGGGGCTCCTCCTCGCCCTGACCGTTCAGGCGACGCTTGATCTGCAGGTCGTCGCACAATTGGTCGGCGCCCTGGGCGAGCTGTTGTTCGAGTTCGTGACTCTGGCGCTGAATACTGGTTACCAGTTCCGCAGCGCGGGCGAAGTGGTCGTTGAGCACTCCCTTCATCTGGCTCAGTTCGAGCTCGGTCTCGGCCAGGCGCTGGCGGGTCTTCTGATTGCGAGCGACATTGGCGTTGAGCAGGTGATAGCCCAGGGCGCCGATGCCGATGCCCGCCAACAGGCTGGCGATCGCCAGGATCCAATCGATATTGCCTTGATACACGTCGTTCCCCTTGATCTCTAACCACGGCCACGAGGGCCCGCCGGGGCGTGGCCTCATGGTGACACGGCCCATTATACGGGGCAGGGCGCGCTGCGGGTCAACGAGACGCGTCATGCGATGGACGGCACGCAGGGCCATGCGCCGCGGGTGCTCGGTGCGTATAATGAACGATTTATCGATTGCAGCCGGGAGAACCCTGACGCTCATGTGCGCGACAACCCCTACCTCTACGAGCGCCAGCACCGGCGCCGCGCTTGCGCCGATGGCCCGTTATCGGACCGATCTGGAGCGTGCGGGCTTCGAGTACGACACCGCCCAGGAGCGTGCGGTCGAGCATCTTCAGCGCCTCTACGACGAGTTGATCAATACCCCGCGCCGTTCGCTGGCGCCGATCGGCGCCGACAGTGGACTCAAGTCGCGGATGGCCAAGCTGTTCGGCAGGCGCGATGACACGCCCGAGGTGGCGCCGATACCCGATGTCACCGGGCTGTATTTCTGGGGGGGCGTCGGTCGTGGCAAGACCTATCTGGTGGATACCTTCTACGAGTCGCTGCCGTTTCCGGACAAGATGCGCACGCATTTCCATCGCTTCATGCAGCGGGTGCACAACGAACTCGAGCACTACAAGGGCGAGAAGAACCCGCTGACGCTAATCGCCGGCAAGTTCGCCAGCGAGGCCCGGGTGATCTGCTTCGACGAGTTCTTCGTCAAGGACATCACCGACGCAATGATGCTGGCCAACCTGCTCGAGGCGCTGTTCGCCAAAGGAGTGGTACTGGTGGCGACATCCAACATCGTCCCCGACGAGCTCTACAAGGATGGTCTGCAGCGGGCGCGCTTCATCCCGGCGATCGAACTGATCAAGCGGCATTGCGAAATCGTCAATGTCGATTCGGGGGTCGATTACCGCCTGCGTGCCCTCGAGCACGTCGATCTCTTTCATACGCCGCTCGACAGTGAAGCCGACGAACGGCTCCAACGCAGCTTTCGTGAGCTCGCCGGAGGCGAGGGCGAGCGCGAGGTGCCGGTCGAGATCAACCGTCGCGTGCTGACGGCGCGCCGCCTGCACGAAGAGGTGGTGTGGTTCGATTTCGCGATGCTCTGCGATGGGCCGCGCAGTCAGAACGACTACATCGAGCTGGCCCGCGAGTTCCATAGCGTGCTGGTCACCAACGTTCCCCAATTGGGGCGGGCCAGCGACGACCAGGCGCGGCGCTTCATCAACATGGTCGACGAGTTCTACGACCGGGGCGTCAAGCTGCTGATGTCGGCGGCGGTACCGATCGAGTCGCTGTATCCCGAAGGATCGCTGACCTTCGAATTCGAGCGCACGCTCTCGCGGCTGCAGGAGATGCAGTCCCGTGAGTACCTGGCATTGCCGCACAAACCGTGATAATGCCCTTAACCTGAGCGATCGGCTCATGTACAATGCGCGCTCGCTCAACCGTTGTCAGCGGCCTGGCCGGCTGACAACCAAGAAAAATAGGGATGGTCGAACGCTACGGCGCGAGACCCAATACATCAATTGGTGATTCAATCCATGAAGACGTTCAGTGCTAAGCCGCAGTCCGTCACGCGCGACTGGTATGTCGTCGATGCCGCGGACAAGACGCTCGGCCGCCTGGCCACCGAGATCGCTCGTCGCTTGCGTGGCAAGCACAAGCCCGAATACACGCCGCACGTCGACACCGGCGATTACATCGTCGTCGTCAACGCGGAGAAGGTTCGCGTGACCGGCAACAAGGCTCAAGCGAAAAACTACTACCGTCACACTGGTTATCCGGGTGGCCTGCGCTCGCTGTCCTTCGAGCAGATGATCGACCACGCTCCCGAGCGGGTCATCGAAGCGGCCGTCAAGGGCATGCTGCCCAAGGGCCCGCTGGGTCGTGCCATGTACACCAAGCTCAAGGTCTACGCCGGCACCCAGCATCCGCATGCCGCGCAGCAGCCGCAAGAACTGAACATCTAAGGGACCATTCGCCATGTCACAGCAGTACTATGGTACCGGGCGCCGCAAGACTTCCACGGCCCGCGTATTCCTCAAGCCGGGCACCGGCAAGATCACCGTCAACAATCGCGAACTCGGCGAATACTTCGGCCGCGTCACCGCGCAGATGGTGGTTCGTCAGCCGTTCGAGCTGACCCAGACCGGCGAGCAGTTCGACGCCTACATCACCGTTGCCGGTGGTGGCGGCTCAGCCCAAGCGGGCGCCATTCGTCACGGCATCACCCGGGCATTGCTCTCGTACAACGAAGAGTTCCGCAAGCCGCTGCGCGAAGCAGGCTACGTGACTCGCGATGCACGTGAAGTCGAGCGTAAGAAAGTGGGTCTGCGCAAGGCGCGTCGTCGCCCGCAGTTCTCCAAGCGCTGATTCCTCACGCGTTGCCAAGAAGCGCCCAGGCCGTTCGGCCTGGGCGTTTTTGTTTATCAGGATAGGAACGAGCTCCGGTAGGATGACGCCGCCGGGGTGCATGGCCTGGGCAAATGGGAAAAGGCTGGGCTTGTCGATGGCGGGCTCTCGCTACCGGCATGTCGTGTTATCATTCGGGTTCGAACTGATGCGAGGAAGTGTTACATGGGTGTAGTGGCCAAGCGGTCGTCGATGACCTTCTATTCCGGCAGCGATGATCATTACAGCCATCGCGTACGTATCGTGCTGGCGGAGAAAGGGGTCGCCGTGGACGTTATCGAAGTCGGCGACGAAAACCGCCCCGATGAACTGGCGGACCTCAACCCTTACAACAGCGTGCCGACGCTCCTGGATCGCGACTTGGTACTCTATGAATCCAAGGTGATGATGGAGTATCTCGACGAGCGGTTTCCGCATCCGCCGCTCCTGCCGGTGTATCCGGTGGCGCGCGCCCAGAGCCGCCTGTGGATGCATCGCATCGAGCGGGAGTGGTGCCCGTTGGTCGAGGAGATCCTCTCGGGCAGCAAGAAGGACGCGGAGCGCGCCCGCAAGGAGTTGCGCGAGAGCCTGGTGGGCATTTCGCCGATCTTCGAGGACATGACCTTCTTCATGAGCGAGGAGTTCTCGTTGGTCGATTGCTGCCTCGCGCCGCTGTTGTGGCGGCTGCCCGCACTCAACATCGAGTTGCCGGAAAGGCAGGTCAAGCCACTGATCGGTTACATGGAACGCCTGTTTGCACGTGACGCGTTCAAGGCCTCGCTGACGGAAACCGAGCGCGAGATGCGCACCTGAATTCACCCGGTGTGGTCGCCTGTCTGGCGGCCACATCCCTTTTCATCGAGGGGTATGCGCATGTTGTCCAGCCGTCCCTATCTAGCCCGGGCGCTCTACGAATGGTTGTTGGATAACGACCACACGCCCTACATCGTCGTCGACGCCGAAGGCGCCGGCGTCCAGGTTCCCGAGCAATTCGTCCAGAACGGGCAGATCGTCCTCAACATCGCGCCCGGCGCGGTCCGCGAATTGCACATGGCCAACGACGCGGTCACTTTCAACGCGCGTTTTGGCGGCCATCCGATGCAAGTGATCGTGCCCAGCGAGTCGCTGATCGCCATCTATGCCCGCGAGAACGGCGTCGGTATGGTGTTCGGCCATGAGCCGGTGATGCCGGGGCATGACGCGCAGGCGGCGGGAAGCGCTGCGCAGGACGATGAGCAACGCCCGAATCTCGAAAGCGTCGACGGCAAGTCCGATGCGGCCGAAGGCGAACAATCGCCGGAGGATGGCGAGAGTCAGGTGCAGAACAAGGCACAGAAGAAAAAGGGTCGGCCGTCGTTGCGCGTCATTAAGTAACGGCTCGGGCGTGACGAGACATGAAAAAGGGGTGGCCAATGGCCACCCCTTTTTCGTCGACAGGGTCGATCGCCCGCTGCTTCGAGCGTGTCAGTCGACGTACTCGAAGATCTTGACGATGCGCTGGACGCCATCGATACCCGAAACCACGTTGATTACACGCTGGGCCTCGTCGCGCGTCACCATCCCCATCAGATACAGGGTGGCATTCTCGGCGATCACCTCGAGGTGGCGGGTGTCGATATCCTCGTTGGCTGCCAACTGGGTCTGGGCGCTGGTTTCAAGCCAGTTATCCTTCATGCGCTGACCCAGTGGCAAGTTGGCCGCCACCGTCAGTTCGTTATGCACCTGGCGAACCTGGCGGGTGTCATGAGCGATCTGGCCTGCCAGCTCCTTGAGTTCCTGGCTGGGCACCTGACCGAACAGCAGGACGACACCGTTGTAACTGTTGATGCCGACCCGAGCATCTTCGAGGCGTGCATCGGTGTTCGCCATGGTGTCCTGGATCTTCGACTCGATGGTCTCGTCCTCGACCTTCATGCCCGCCGTGCGGGTACTGTAATCCTCTCCCTGAGGGGGCGGCGTCGCCACGCTATTGATGGCCGAGCAGCCGCCGAGGGCAACGAACATGGCCAGCAGGGCCGGGGTAAGTATGCGTCTTTTCATTTTGGTCACTCGCTACTGCCGAAAAGTTGTTCATCGATCAGATCGCACAGACAGTGGATGGCCAGCAGGTGGACCTCCTGTATCCGTGCGGTTGAGGTGGCGGGCACGCGGATCTCGCAATCGTCCTGGCCAAGCAGTGACGCCATGTCGCCACCGTCACGGCCGGTCAGCGCGACGACCGCCATATCACGATCGTGGGCGGCCTGGATCGCCTGCACCACATTGGCCGAATTGCCGCTGGTCGAGATCGCCAGGAGGATATCGCCGGGCTGCCCCAGGGCGCGAATCTGCTTCGAGAAGACCTCGTTATAGCTGTAATCGTTGGCGATCGAGGTCAGCGTCGACGTGTCGGTGGTCAACGCGACCGCGGGGAGACTGGGGCGCTCGCGCTCGAATCGATTGAGCAGTTCCGAGGAAAAATGCTGGCTATCCCCGGCGCTACCCCCGTTGCCGCAGGCGAGAATCTTGCCTTCGTTGACCAGGCACTGAACCATCATCTGACTGGCGACCTCGATGAACGGAGGCAGTACCTCGCTGGCATAGGTCTTGGTGTCGATGCTGGCGTTGAAGTGGTCGAGAATGCGTGCTTGGAAGTCCATGTTATCCAACGTTCGGTAGCGGTCAAAACGCGTCGAAGGCGGCGCGCACCCAGGTGTACTCCAGTTGCGGCGGAGTGCCGGTGACACCGACCACATCGAAGCGGCAGGGACATGATAGCCCGTTGCGCTGGAGATAAAAACGCGCAGCCATGATCACCCGGCGCTGCTTGCTGGCGGTCACCGTTTCCAGCGGGTGGCCATGGCGGGCATCGGCGCGATGACGCACCTCGACGAATACCAGCGTATCGCCCTCCTGCATGACCAGGTCGAGTTCGCCGCCTTTGGCGTGCTGGTTGCGATGGCGTGGCTGCAGGCCGCGTTCCTGCAACCACGCCTCAGCGGCGAGTTCGATGCGCGCGCCGCGGGCGCGGGCGTCGTTAGGGCGCGGGCTGGGCATCGCCGCCTGCTGTCTCGCTGACCCCGCCCGCCGGTTCGGTGGGTTCGAGCACGGCCCGCTGAGTGCCGCGCAACGGCGGTTGCGGAACGCCGGCCTTGAACTGCGCCCAGGGCAGCACGCGCTCGAGCCGGCGGTCTGCGCCGGCATGCAGCGCGCCGGTGGCCCCGAAGTACTCGGTATTGGGGGCGACCCTGAGCAATGGCAGGCGACGCGCCAGCTCAAAGGCATCGACACCCATCGCCTGGAGCTTGAGCAGCGCCGGGTCGGTGGTGTCATGCAGGGCCTGATAACTGTCGTAGTAGGGCAGCGCCTCGACCCCGCCGACAGCCGCCTCGGGGATCAGCCAGGGTATCTCGACGAACTGAACGCCGTTCAGGTCATGGTCGAGACGCGGCTGGGGCTCGCCCTCGTAAAGATGCGACGTGGCGTAGATCGGCAGGTCGCCGGCATTGAAATAATCGAGTGTCGGCGGTACCTGGCGAGCGAAGGGCGGCAGCGCGAGCAGGAACAGCATGTCCAATTGGCGGTTGGCCAGCGGACGCACCGCCTTGGAGGCCGAGCCCTCCGGGTCGTAATCGATCTGTGCCGCGAGCGTGCCGCCCTGGGACTGCCAGGCCTGGCGAAAGCTCTCGGCGACGCGTTGGCCCCAGGCATTGTCCGGTACCAGCATGCCGGCCCGCTGGTGGCCGTCGAGTGCCGCGCGATGGGCCGCTTGGCGGGCCTCGTCTTCGGCGGAAAGGCCGTATTGGAAAAGGTCATCGGCGCGGTTGCTGGGCGAGGTGCCGTAATTGAGGGCCAGGGTCGGCAATGGCACGCTGGGGCGTTGCTCGAGCTCCGTCACCGTATCCTTGCTCAGCGGGCCGAGTACCACCTGAGCACCGGCCAGGGTCGCCTGCGCATAAAGAGTCTCGATACTGGCACCGCTGGTGTCGTAGAAGGTCAGTTGCGGGGTCTGCTCGCCCTGGTCGAGCGCATTCATGTGGCGCGTCTCGATCCCCTTGCGTAGCGCCGCAGCGACATTCTCCAACGGACCGCTTTCGGGCAGAAAGACGGCGATTCGGCGCACATCCTGGCCACGCAGCTCGCGCAGGGCTTGCAGGTCGGCAGGTAGCCGGCGGGCGGCGGGATGATTGGGGTTCTGAGCGCGCCAGTCGTCGAGCATGGCGAACAGCCGGGCGATATCGCTGCCGTAACGACGCTGCAATCGGAGCAGATCGACCCAGCCGCGGGCGAGCTGGCTCTGCTGAGCGACTGCCTGGAGACTCGGGCCGCGTAGCCGTGTCAGCTGTCGCCAGATGTCGTCGTTGAGATCGAAGGGCGCCTGCGCTGCCTGAAGTGCGATCAAGGTGCTCGCCGCGGCCTGGGGGTCGCCCACCATGCCCTGGGCCAGGCCACGACGGTGGCGCAGCGTGAATTCGGCGTCGCGCGACAGGGGAACATTGCCGTTGAGCAACTCGGTAGCCTTCATGACGCTGCGGCCATCCTGCTGCTCGAGACCCAATTGCGAAAGCAACAAGGCCCACTGCACGCGGGCTTCGCTGGGCAGGGCGGCGGCATCGATGCCGACAGCCACCTGCAGTGCCTGCGCGGTGTCGCCGCGGCGTGCTAGGATATCGGCGGCCTGCAGGCGAGTCTGGGCGGCCTGTGCGCCGCTCTGCTGCTCGGCCTGGCTCAGCAGCTCACCGGGTGCCTGTTGTCCGCGGATGCCTTCCATCGGCGAACGTTGGCTGGCGCAACCGGACATCACCAGGGCAACGAGACCGACACCGCACAGGCGTCGCAGCGATTTGTCCATACGTTTCCATTCCTTGTTTCTGGCGGAGTCCGGCCATGGTCGGTTGAGCACCGGCGCCGCTTGTCTCAAGTCGCTTGCTTGTAGGACGCCATCCAGGCTGGCGGCCGTTTTGATCTTGACGTCCGGGTAACGATACATGACCGAGTCTAACAGTGGCACATTGTACGTGGTGGCCACGCCGATTGGTAATCTCGATGACCTTGGCCTGCGGGCGCAGCGCACCCTGGCGGATGTGGCGCTGATCGCCGCCGAGGATACGCGGCATACGGCGCGGCTGCTCAACCATCTGGGCATCGAGCGGCCCATGGTGTCGCTGCACGAGCACAACGAGGCGCAGCGCGTCGACCAGCTCGTCGCCCGGCTGGAGGCCGGCGAGGACGTGGCGCTGGTCAGCGATGCCGGCACCCCGTTGATCGCCGATCCCGGCTTCGTGCTGGTGCGCGCCTTGCGCGAGCGCGGCCACCGGGTGGTGCCGATTCCCGGGCCTTGTGCGCTGATCGCGGCGCTGTCGGCGGCGGGCCTGCCCACCGATCGTTTCCTGTTCGCCGGCTTCCTGCCGGCCAAGGGCGGGCCGCGCCGGGCACGCATCGGCGAACTCGCCGAACGTGCTGAAACCTGGCTGTTCTATGAATCGCCGCATCGTATCCATGCCACCTTGACGGACATGCGGGCGCTGCTCGGTGAGCGGCGCATCGTGATCGCGCGTGAGCTGACCAAGACCTTCGAGACCTATCTGGACGGGAGCGCGGCGACGCTGCTCGAACGGCTCGACAGCGATCCCAACCAGGCGCGCGGCGAGTTCGTGGTGATGGTCGCCGGGGCGCCGCCGGCGGAGACCGAGGGCGCCTGGGTCGAGGGGGAGGCATTGCTGCGTACGCTGCTGGCCGAGGGGGTCGGCGTCAAGCAGGCCGCGGCGGTGGCGGCCGGGTTGCTGGGAGGTCGCAAGAAGGCCTGGTATGCCCAAGCGATGTCGCTGCAGGCCGACGGTTGAGGGGGTGGCGCCGCGCTGCTATTCTTGCGCGCTTGGGAGTGGGCCAGACAGTCGCCGCCGGGGCTCATCGAGCCTCGGGGGAGGAAAGTCCGGGCTCCATAGGGCAGGGTGCCAGGTAACCCCTGGGCGGCGTGAGCCGACGGAAAGTGCAGCAGAGAGTAGACCGCCTAAGCAGCGCAAGCTGCCGGCAAGGGTGAAAGGGTGCGGTAAGAGCGCACCGCGCGCCTGGCAACAGTGCGTGGCATGGTAAACCCCACCCGGAGCAAGACCGAATAGGCCCCCGACGCTGTGGCCCGCAGTGGGGGCGGGTAGGTTGCTTGAGCTCAGTGGTGACGCTGAGCCTAGATGAATGGCTGTCCTCGACAGAACCCGGCTTACCGGCCGACTCCCAATCCTAATTTCCCGTCACCGTCGTCGAGTCCTGCATGTCGCAACGCGCCACGTCTTCGCCCGCCTATCAGCATGCCAGCGTTCTACTCGATGGCGCGGTCGATCTGCTGATCAACGATCCCCATGCGTGCTATCTCGACGGTACCTTCGGCCGCGGCGGCCATTCGCGGGCGATTCTCGAGCGGCTGTCCGCCGATGGCCGGCTGCTGGCGATCGACCGCGATCCCGACGCCCTGGCGGCGGCGCGTGAAATCGACGACCCGCGGTTCTCGATCCATGCCGACACCTTCAGTCGACTGGCGGAAGTGGCCCGCGCCCAGGGCGTTCACGGGCAACTGGCCGGCATCCTGCTGGATGTCGGAGTGTCTTCACCGCAGCTCGACGATCCCGAGCGGGGCTTCAGCTTCCTGCGCGATGGGCCGCTGGACATGCGTATGGACCCGACCCGTGGCGAAAGCGCCGCCAGCTGGCTTGCACGCAGCAGCGAGAGCGAGATCGCCCGGGTCTTCAAGGTCTACGGCGAGGAGCGTTTTGCCAAGCGCCTGGCACGGGCGGTGATCGAGCGGCGCCGCGAAACGCCGATCACGCGCACCGTGGAGCTGGCCGAGCTGCTCAAGGCCGCGCATCCCGCCTGGGAGAAGGGCAAGCATCCGGCGACCCGGGCCTTCCAGGCGCTGCGCATCCACCTCAATGCCGAACTCGATGAACTCGATGCCGCACTCGAGGCTGCACTCGATGCGCTCGCACCCGGTGGCCACCTGGTGGTGATCAGCTTCCACTCACTGGAGGATCGGCGGGTCAAACGCTTCATTCGCGATCAGGCGCGCGGCGATACGCACTTGCCGCGCGGCATGCCGATTCGTGATGATCAACTGCAACGCCGGCTCGAACCATTGGGCAAGGCCCGCCGGCCCGGCAGCCTTGAAGTCGAGGGAAATCCCCGTGCGCGCAGCGCGGTGATGCGGGCCGCGCGGAAAATCGCCTGAGGAGACGCATGGCACAGGGTCGCTCGAATACCTCGCCTTCCGTATGGGCACGGCTTGTTAAGCCCAGTTGGCGCTATTTCTTGATCGCCGGGTTGGTGGGCCTGGTCCTGGCCAGTGCGCTGGCGGTGATCGCCAGCGCGCACCTGACGCGCGTGCAGTACGCCCGGTTGCAGCATCTGGAAGCCGAGCAGAGTGAGATGCAGACCATCTGGGGACGGCTGTTGCTCGAGGAGAGCACCTGGTCGGCGCCATCGCGTATCGAACGCCTGGCGGCCGAGCGGCTGGAGATGCGTGTGCCGACCCTCGAGCAGATCGAGATCATTCAGCCATGAGTCAGCGCTCCGGTAACCCCAACAACCCGACCCGGGCCGAGGTCGCCCCGCTGGGTAGCGGTCGTTTCCGCTTCATGCTGGTGGTGCTGGTAGTCGCCATGCTGGTGCTGATCGGGCGGATCGTCGACCTGCATGTGCTCGATCGGATGTTTCTACAGGGCCAGGGCGATGCCCGCACCCTTCGGGTCGAGACCATCGACGCCCACCGCGGCATGATCAGCGATCGCCACGGCGATCCACTGGCGATATCGACGCCGGTGGTGACGCTGTGGGCCAACCCCCAGGAGCTGCCGAGCGACGATATCCAGCGCATGATGCTGGCGCGTGCCCTGGGCATCGAGCTCGACGACCTCAACGCGCGCATCGAGCGCTATGCCGATCATGAATTCATGTATCTGCGCCGTCGCATGACCCCGACCGAGGCGCAGAAGATCACCGACCTGCACGTGCCCGGCGTCTACGTTCAGCATGAATACAAGCGCTACTACCCATCCGGCGAGGTCACCGCACAGCTGGTCGGCGTGACCAATGTCGACGATCGCGGCCAGGAGGGGCTCGAACTGGCCTATAACGGCTACCTGACCGGCACGCCCGGCAAGCGTCGCGTGCTCAAGGACCGCAAGGGGCGTCTGGTTCGTGACCTGCACCTGATCAAGGAGGCCAAGCCGGGCGGCGAGCTGACCCTGGCGATCGATCTGCGCCTGCAGTACATGGCCTATCGCGAGCTCAAGGCCGCCGTCGACGAACACAACGCCGACGGCGGCACCGTGGTGATGATGGATGCACGGACCGGTGAGATCCTGGCGATGGTCAACGCACCGTCCTACAACCCCAACAACCGGGCTGACCTCGATATCGAGGGACTGCGTAACCAGGCGGTCACCGATGCCTTCGAACCGGGTTCGGTGATGAAGCCGCTGGCGATGTCGGCGGCCCTGGAAAGCGATCAGTTCTCGCCGGACACGGTCATCGATACCTCGCCGGGTTATATGCGCGTCGACGAATACACGATCAACGACTTTCGCAACTACGGCAAGCTGGACATGGGCGGCATCCTGCTGCACTCATCGAACGTCGGCATGTCGCGGGTCGCGCTGCGGTTGCCCGAGGACGCTATCTGGCAGCGTTATCACGAACTGGGGCTGGGACAGGCGCCGGAGACCGGCTTCCCGGGCGAGGCCACCGGCAGCCTGCCGACGCCCTACAACTGGTCCGACAGCAAGCGCGCGACGATGGCCTATGGCTACGGGGTGGCGGTTTCCGCGTTGCAACTGGCCAGCGCCTACACGGCGATCGCCAATCAGGGGCGGCAACTATCTCCATCGCTGCTCAAGCTCAATGGTCAGGAGCCGAAGGGCAAGCCGGTGATCGAGCCGCAGGTCGCTAGCAACCTGCTGGGCATGATGGAAAAAATCGTCCAGCCCGGGGCCGGCGGCGCGCGAGGCATGGTTCCCGGCTATCGTGTCGCCGGCAAGACCGGCACCGTACGCAAGGTCGGCAGCACCGGCTACCAGACGACTGCCTATCGTTCCCTGTTCGCGGGCATCGCCCCGGTCTCCGACCCGCGTATCGTCACGGTGGTGATGATCGATAACGCCAAGGGTCAGGAGTATTACGGCGGCCTGGTCGCGGCGCCGGTGTTCAGCCGGGTGGTGGGCAAGGCGCTGCGCCTGCTCGACGTTTTGCCCGACAAGAAGGAGGCCCTCGAGTGATCATCACCACGCAGACACGGCTCGCCCGGGCGTTGAGTGCGCTATGGCCCGACATCGAGGCATTGCCCGGACTGACCTACGCCGATGCGCCGCTGGCGCTGTGCCTCGATAGCCGGGCCATCGCCGACTGCCCGCATGCGGCCGTTTTTATCGCTGTGCCCGGCGTGAACGCCGACGGTCGCCGGTTCATCGGCCAGGCCCAGAGGGCGGGCGCCGTCTGGACGCTGGCCGATGCCGACCAGGCCGAGAAGGGCGGCGAGGCCGAGCGCGTCTTCTGGCTGCCGGCGTTGGCCGAGCGGCTCGGCGAACTCGGCCGGCTGCTGTTCGCCGTGCCCGCATCGCTGACGCTGATCGGGGTGACCGGCACCAATGGCAAGAGTTCGGTGACGCATTATATCGCCGCCCTGTCCGAGGCGCTGGGCCGCCCCGCCGGGGTCGTCGGCACGTTGGGCTGGGGACGCCCCGGTGAGCTCGCCGACAGCGGCCAGACGACCCCCGGCGCGCTGGAGTTGCAGGCCGCGCTCGGGCAGATGGCCGAGCGCGGCGTCGAGCGTGTCGCGATCGAGGCCTCGTCGCATGCCCTGACGCAGCAGCGCCTCAACGGCTGTCGTCTCGCCGCTGCCGTGTACACCAACCTGAGCCGCGATCATCTCGATTATCACGGCAGCATGGCGGCCTATGCCGCCGCCAAGGCGCGCCTCTTTCAACGCCCGGAGCTGCAGCTGGCGGTGGTCAACGGCGACGACCCGTTGACCCGGCTGATGCTGGCGGGGCTTTCGCCCGAGGTCCGGGTGCTGGCGAGCGGCACGCAGGAAGCCACCACCTTGCGGGTGCTCGACTGGCTGCCCCACGCGACCGGCCAACGTGCACTGATCGCCACGCCGGACGGCGAACGTGCGCTCGAGCTCGGCCTGATGGGGCGCTTCAATCTCGACAACGTGCTGCTGGCAATGGCCACGCTGATGGGGCTGGGCGAGGATCTCGATGCGCTGTGCGCGGCGGCCGAGCGTCTCGCGCCGGTACCCGGTCGCATGCAGTGCCTGAGCCGCCCCGGCGCGCCGAGCGTGATCGTCGATTATGCGCATACCCCGGATGCGCTGCGTCACGCGCTCGAAGCGCTGCGCGCGCATCTGCCCGGGCGCGACGGCGGCGACAGCGATCATGCCGGTCGGCTGTGGTGCGTGTTCGGTTGCGGCGGCGATCGCGACAGCGGCAAGCGCGCGCTGATGGGTGCGGCCGTCGAGGCCAACGCCGATCGCTGGGTAATCACCGATGACAACCCGCGCAGCGAGGACCCAGGACGCATCCGTGAGCAGGTCCTTGCCGGGCTGAGCGAGCCTGCCCGCGAGTCGGCCTGGTGTATCGCCGGGCGCGAGCGGGCGATCGCGCGGGCCATCGAGGCCGCGGGCCCCGACGACGTGATCCTGATCGCCGGTAAGGGCCACGAAACGTATCAGGAGATCCAGGGTCAGCGGCTGGCGTTTTCCGACTGCGCCTGCGCCGAGTCGGCCCTGGCCCGCTGGCGGGAGGATGCGTCATGAGCGGATGCGGCCTACAGACGCTCGCCGCCGTCGCCACAGCGCTGGGCTGCGAGGCACCCGAGACGCCTGCACGGGTGGCGTCGATCACCACCGATACCCGGCAATTGCAGCCTGGCGATCTGTTCGTTGCGCTGTGCGGCGAACGCTTCGATGGCCACGCCTATCTGGCCCGGGCGCGCGAGGCGGGGGCAGTCGCCGCGGTGGTTTCACGGCCCGTCGATGACCCGTTGGCGCAGCTGGTCGTCGCCGATACGCGGCTGGCGCTGGGCGTGCTGGGACAGGCGCGCCGCCAGGCCTGGGGCGGGCCGCTGGCGGCGATCACCGGCAATAGCGGCAAGACCACCGTCAAGGCGCTGCTCGCAGCGATTCTCGAGCGACGCGGCAGCACGCTGGCGACGCGCGGCAACCTGAACAACGATATCGGAGCGCCGCTGACGCTGTTGCGACTCGAGCCCGGCCACCGTCAGGCGGTGGTCGAGCTGGGCGCCAATCATCTGGGGGAAATCGCCTGGACCTCGATGCTCGCGCGCCCCCAGGTGGCGGTGATCACCAACGTCACCGGGGCGCATGTCGGTGAATTCGGCGGCATGGGACGCATCGCCCAGGCCAAGGCCGAGATTCTCGCCGGGCTGAGTGGCGATGGCACGGCGGTGCTCAACCGCGACGACAAGTTCTTTTCCTTCTGGCGCGCGCTGGTCGCCGAGGCGCGGATCATCGATTTCGGGCTCACGGAAAGCGCGCTTGTCAACGCTCGCGACCTAGTCTGCGATCGCTGGGGACGCTATGCTTTCACGCTCGTTTTCGAGGGCCGGGCGCTGGGGAGCGTGCAGCTCCAACTGATGGGCTTGCACAACGTGCGCAACGCGCTGGCTGCCAGTGCCGCTGCGCTGGCGCTTGGCGCCGCCGAAGCCGATGTTCTGGCGGGTTTGCAGACCGTCGCGGCGACCCCCGGCAGGCTGATGATGAGCGAAGGCATCCGCGATTGCCGCCTGCTCGACGATACCTATAACGCCAACCCCGGCGCCGTGAAGGCGGCTCTCGATACGCTGGCGACCTTGCCAGCGCCGCGCTGGTGTTTCCTGGGGGCGATCGGCGAACTCGGCGCAGATTCGGCGGCGTGGCATGCCGAAGTCGGCCATTACGCACGGGCCCAGGGGATCGACTTTCTCGGCACGCTGGGCGCCGAAGCCGAGCCGGCGGCTCGGGCCTTCGGTGCCGAAGGCTGCCATTTCGCGAACTGGGAGGCGCTGATGCGCTATGCCCATGAGCATCTGCCGGTCGGCGCCAGTGTGCTGATCAAGGGCTCGCGCAGTGCCGGCATGGAACGACTCGTCGCCGAACTGCGCGCCGACACATCAAGGTGATCACGATACATGCTGCTTTTGCTTGCCAATTTTCTGGCTCAATTCCAGAGCGCCTTCACGGTCTTTGACTACCTCACGCTGAGGGCCGTCCTGGGTACGTTGACCGCGCTGCTGCTATGCCTGTGGCTGGGCCCGATGATGATTCGCCGTCTGGTCGAGCGCCAGATCGGTCAGGCGGTGCGCGACGACGGTCCGCAATCGCACCTGTCCAAGGCTGGCACGCCGACCATGGGCGGGGCGATGATTCTGGTGGCGATGGCCATCAGCACGCTGCTGTGGGGCGATCTTAGCAATCACTACGTATGGCTGGTGCTGATCGTCACGCTCGGCTTCGGCGCCATCGGCTGGGTCGACGACTACCGCAAGGTGGTCGAGAAGAATCCGCGCGGGCTACCGGCGCGCTGGAAGTATTTCTGGCAGTCGGTACTGGGTATCGGCGCCGCGCTGTTTCTCTATTACACCGCCGCCAGCCCGGTCGAGACGAGCCTGATCGTGCCGCTTTTCAAGGAAGTCGTCGTCCAACTGGGCTTTTTCTATATCGTGCTGAGCTATCTGGTCATCGTGGGTAGCTCCAACGCGGTCAATCTGACCGACGGCCTCGACGGCCTGGCGATCATGCCCACCGTGATGGTCGCCATGGGGCTGGCGGTATTCGCCTACGCCAGCGGCAACGTCGTTTTCGCCGAGTACCTGCACATCCCGCAGGTCCCGGGGGCGGGCGAGCTGGCGGTCTTCTGCGGCAGCATCGCCGGCGCGGGGCTGGGCTTCCTGTGGTTCAACACCTACCCCGCGCAGGTCTTCATGGGCGATGTCGGTGCGCTGGCGCTGGGCGCCGCGTTGGGTGTCGTGGCGGTCATCGTGCGCCAGGAGATCGTACTGTTCGTGATGGGCGGTGTGTTCGTCATGGAGACCGTGTCGGTGATCCTCCAGGTGGGTTCCTACAAGCTGACCGGGCGACGCATCTTCCGCATGGCGCCACTGCATCATCACTTCGAGCTCAAGGGCTGGCCGGAACCGCGGGTCATCGTGCGTTTCTGGATCATCACCGTCGTGCTGGTGCTGCTCGGCCTGGCCACCCTGAAGATTCGCTGAATGCTCGCTCACCGGTCTCCGGCGGGGCGCACTAGTTAAAGGAGGGCGAGCATCGATGCACGCGGTACCGCAGGGCTATACGCTGGTGGTTGGCCTGGGCGTGTCGGGATGGGCGATCGCCCGCCATCTGACGCGCCAGGCGCTGCCATTCATGATCGCCGATACGCGTGAATCGCCGTCCGGGCTCGAAGCTTTCCAGGCGGCGTTCCCTGACGTCGAGATTCATTGCGGCTCGCTGGACGGCCTCGACCCGAGCCAGGCCGAGGAAATCGTCGTCAGCCCCGGGGTCGACCCCAGGTCTCCCGGGCTGGCCCGTTACTGGCAGGCCACGCTTGCCGGTAAGCCCGGTAAGCCGCGAGTGATCGGCGAGATTGCGCTGTTCGCCCGCGCCTGCCGGGCACCGGTCGCGGCGATCACCGGCGCCAATGCCAAGTCGACGGTGACCACGCTGCTCGGCGAGATGGCCCGCGAATCCGGCAAGCGCGTCGCGGTCGGTGGAAACCTGGGCACCGCCGCGCTGGATCTGCTCGCCGACTGCCCCGACGCCGAACTTTACGTGCTCGAGCTTTCGAGCTTTCAGCTCGAGACGACGCCGCGGCTGGGTGCGGCGGCGGCGGCTTTTCTCAACCTTTCCGAGGATCACCTCGACCGACACGGCGACATGGCCGGCTATCGTGCCGCCAAGCTGGCGATTTTCCGGGGCGCCGGCCATGCGGTTGTCAACGCCGAGGATCACTTGACCTGGCCCGACGATGCCGGCCTGCCGGTGTCGCGTTTCACCACCCAGCCGCCGGGGCCTGGCGAGTGGGGAATCGCCGAGCGTGGCGCCGGGGCCGCGCGCGAGCTTTGGTTGATGCACGGTGAGGTACCGCTCATGGCGGTGCGCGAGATGCGCCTGGCCGGGCGCCACAATCAGGCCAATGCCCTGGCGGCGATGGCGATGGGCGAACGCCTGGGGCTCGCGCGCGAGGCGATGGTTCGCGTACTGAGGCGCTTCACGGGGTTGCCGCACCGCGGCGAACTGGTCGGTGAGGCGCAGGGCATCCGTTGGATCAACGACTCCAAGGGGACCAACGTCGGTGCCACGCTGGCGGCGGTCGCCGGGCTGGGGCCGACGCTCAGTGGGCGCCTCATCTGGCTGGGAGGCGGCGTCGGCAAGGGTGCCGATTTCACTCCCCTGGCCGAACCGCTGGGGCGTTATGCCCGGGAGGCGGTGGTGTTCGGCGCCGACGGCGCGCGTCTGGCACAAGCGCTGGCGGGCCACGTGACGGTAACGCGCTGCGACGACCTGAAGGCGGCCATGGCGCGCGCCAGCGATATCGTCGAACCCGGGGATTGCGTGCTGCTCTCGCCGGCCTGCGCGAGTCTCGATCAGTTCAGCAATTATCAGGCACGTGGCGAGGCTTTCCGCGAAGGCGTCGCGGCCTGGTTGCAAGCATTCGATCAACAGGAGAGGCCATGACCGCCCTGGCTAAGCGCTTGTCGACAACCGGCAAGTCCTTTGACGGCTGGTTGCTGTTCGCCGCTCTCGCCCTGTTGCTGATGGGCTGGGTAATGGTGACCTCGGCTTCTACCGAGATCGCCACCAGCCTGACCGGCAACGCCTACTATTTCAGCCTGCGTCACGGCGTCTTCGATGTGCTGGCGCTGGGGGTCGCTGTGGTCACCCTGCGGGTTCCCCTGGCCTGGTGGCGGCGCAACGGCCCCCGGTTGTTGATGCTTGGGTTTGTGCTTTTGATTGCGGTGCTGGTGGTCGGCCCCGAAATCAACGGTAGTCGCCGCTGGATTCCGCTTGGCGTGGTCAACGTGCAGGCCTCCGAGCTGGCCAAGCTGTTCCTGATCGTCTATCTGGCCGGTTATCTGGAGCGCTTCCTGCCCGGGGTGCGCCGGCACTGGTGGGAGTTCCTCAAGCCGCTGGTAATCATGATGCCACTGGGCGGGCTGCTGATCCTCGAGCCGGATTACGGCGCACTGGTGGTCATGACTGGTTGCTTGATGGGCATGCTGCTGTTGGCCGGGGCGCCGCTGATACGTTTCATGCTGCTGATGATCGCGGTGATCCTGCTCGGCGGCTATGTGGCGGTGGCCGAGCCCTACCGACTGGAGCGGATCACCAGCTTCGCCAACCCCTGGGCCGACATGTATGATTCCGGCTACCAGTTGACCCAGGCGCTGATCGCCTTCGGGCGTGGCCACTGGCTGGGCCTCGGGCTGGGCAACAGCATCCAGAAACTGTTCTACCTGCCCGAAGCGCATACCGACTTCGTGTTTGCGGTGATCGCCGAAGAACTGGGGCTGGTCGGTGCGGTAGCGGTGATCGCGCTATTTGCGATTCTCGTCTATCGCGCTTTGCTGATCGGCCGGCGGGCCGAACTGGCCCGATTGCCGTTTGCGGCCTACCTCAGCTACGGTATTGCCCTGGTTTTCGGCGCCCAGGCATTCATCAATATTGCCGTGAGCACCGGCATGCTGCCGACCAAGGGCTTGACGCTGCCGCTGCTGAGCTACGGCGGGTCGAGCCTGGTCATCAGCGCCGCGATGGTGGCCCTGCTGATGCGCGTCGATATCGATACGCGTCAGCGCGGCCGCAGTTCACCGCCCCGCGGCAAGCCAGCGACCTAAACAAGGAGTACTCGGCGGTGTCAGAGCAAGCAGTGGCCCAGGCGGCCGAGGATAGTCAGCTCCGCGTGCTGATCATGGCCGGCGGTACCGGCGGGCATGTAATCCCCGCGCTGTCGCTGGCCAAGGCGCTGGCGGCTAAAGGTGCCCGGATCGAGTGGCTGGGTAGCCCGAGAGGAATCGAGAACCGCCTGGTCCCGGCGGCCGGCCTGGTTCTGCATCGAATCGACGTGGCGGGCCTGCGCGGCAATGGCCTGATCGGTTGGCTGGCGATACCGGTACGCCTGACCCGGGCGATTTGGCAGGCGCGCCGGGTGATCGCCGCTTTCGATCCTCAATTGGTGGTCGGGCTGGGCGGTTTCGCCAGCGGTCCCGGCGGCCTGGCAGCCTGGTTGTCGCGCCGCCCGTTGCTCGTGCATGAGCAGAATGCCGTCGCCGGGTTGACCAACCAGGTGCTGGCGCGCCTGGCGACGCGCGCCTACGCGGCCTTTCCCGGGGCTTTCCGCAAGTTCGGCGGACGCGAGGCGATCGTCATCGGCAATCCGGTGCGCGAGGAGATCGCGCTACTCGGCGACTCGCCGCGAGAGGCGGCGGAGATGCAGGGGCGAGGGCTTAGATTGCTAGTGGTGGGGGGCTCGCTGGGTGCGGTGGCGCTCAATGAACTGTTGCCCGAGGCCCTCGCCCTGTTGCCCGAAACGCAGCGTCCGGCCGTACGTCATCAGGCCGGGCGCGAACGAGCGGACGCCACCCGTGGCAACTATCGTGCAACGGGCGTAGAGGCCGATATCAGTGAATTCATCGATGACATGGCCGAAGCCTACGACTGGGCCGACCTGGTGGTCTGCCGATCCGGTGCATTGACCGTCGCCGAACTGGCGGCGGCGGCCAAGCCCTCCTTGCTGGTGCCGTTCCCGCACGCCGTCGACGATCATCAGACCGTCAACGCACGGTATCTGGTCGAGGCCGGTGCGGCACGATTATTGCCCCAGAAAACCTTGAGTGCCGCATCGCTTGCCGAAGCGCTGAGCGAGGCACTCGACCCCCAACGACTCGCCGGCATGGCGACAGCGGCACGCGGTCGCGCGCATCTCGACGCTGTCGAGCGGCTGGTAGCTGGCTGTATGGAGACACGTTTTGAGCGATAACAGGCGCGATCCCACACCCGCCCGGACCCGCCGTGGATTGGGTATGCGGCGGACCCGCAACATCCATTTCGTAGGTGTCGGCGGGGCCGGTATGTGCGGCATCGCCGAGGTGCTGGCCAACGAGGGATACCGGGTCAGCGGTAGCGACATCAAGGAATCGCCGATCGTCGCGCACATGCGCCAGTGCGGAATTCACGTGGCGATCGGCCATGCCGCGGATAACGCCCATGGCGCGGATGTCGTCGTGGTTTCCACGGCGGTCGACACGAGCAACCCGGAAATTGCCTGGGCACGCGAGCATCGCGTGCCGGTGGTGCGGCGTGCCGAGATGCTGGCCGAACTGATGCGCTTTCGTCACGGCATCGCCATCGCCGGTGCCCACGGCAAGACCACCACCACCAGCCTTACCGCAACGCTGCTGGGTGAGGGCGGGCTCGATCCCACCTTCGTGATCGGCGGCAAGCTGACCAGCGCGGGGACCAATGCCCGGCTCGGCGCGGGGGATTATCTGGTCGCCGAGGCCGACGAATCGGATGCCTCTTTCCTGCATCTGCAGCCGATGGTCGCGGTGGTGACCAATATCGATGCCGATCACATGGAGACCTATGCGGGCGATTTCGCGCGACTCAAGGATACCTTCGTCGAGTTCCTGCACAACCTGCCGTTCTACGGTCTGGCCGTGGTATGTCTCGACGATGCCAACGTGCGGGAAGTGTTGCCGCGCGTGCAGCGCCAATTCGTCAGCTACGGCTTTCACGAACAGGCCGACTACCGCATCAGCGACTTCGTCCAGCAGGCCGGGGAGATTCGCTTTACCGCCTGGCGTCCCGAAGGCTACGCGCCGCTGAAGGTCCGCCTGGCCATGCCCGGTGAACACAATGCACTCAACGCGTTGGCGGCAATTGCGGTGGCGACCGACGCGGGCGTCGATGACGCGGCGATCCAGCGCGGTCTGGCAAGCTTCGCCGGCGTCGGCCGACGCTTCCAGGTATACGGCGAGTATGCGCTGGCTCATGACCGGGGCGAAGTCATGCTGGTCGACGATTATGGCCATCACCCGCGCGAAGTGGAGATGATCATCCGGGCGGTACGTGCCGGCTGGTCGCAGCGCCGGCTGGTGATGGTCTATCAACCGCATCGCTATTCGCGCACCCACGACCTTTATGAAGATTTCGTGCGCGTGCTCTCCGGTGTCGACGTGCTATTGCTGCTCGATGTATATAGCGCCGGGGAAACGACGATCGCCGGGGCCGACGGGCGCAGCTTGGCCGGCTCGATCCGTCAGCGTGGCGAGGTCGACCCGCTGTTCGTCGAAAGCAAGCACGAGCTCCCCAAGTTGCTGGGCAACGTGCTGCACGACGGAGATATCCTGATTACCCAGGGGGCCGGCGACATCGGCGGGATCGCCGTTGCCCTCGCAGCCGGCCGGCTTCGGATGGAAGAGATCGCATTATGAGCAGTGATACACAGGCCGCGACGCGCGGTGGTCGCCATCAGGATTACGGGCGAGTCGTGGTTCTCTTTGGCGGTGATTCGGCGGAACGCGATGTCTCGCTGGCCAGCGGTGCCGCGGTGCTCGCGGCACTACAGCGCCGCGGCGTCGATGCTCAAGGCTACGATCTGGCCACCGGTGGCCTGACCGGACTTGAGGCGCTGGCGCCGGATCGGGTTTTCATCGCCCTGCATGGGCGGGGCGGGGAAGACGGCACGTTGCAGGGAGCGCTGGAGCTGCTGCGCATTCCCTACACTGGTAGTGGCGTGCTGGCTTCGGCGCTGGGAATGGACAAGCAACGCACCAAGCGGCTCTGGCAGGCGCACGATCTTCTAACGCCTGCGAGCATCACCCTGGGCCCCGATTGCGACTGGCCGACAGTAGTCGAACGCCTGGGTTTGCCGCTTGTCGTCAAACCGATACATGAAGGCTCGACACTCGGCATTACCATCGTTGCCAACGCCGATGATCTGGCCTCGGCCTACCATGAAGCGGCACGCTTTGACGCCGAAGTCATGGCCGAGCGCTTCATTCAGGGCGAAGAATATACCGTGTCGCTGTTGGGGGACGCCATTCTGCCGGCGATACGCGTCGAAGTGCCGAGCGGCTTTTACGACTACCAGGCCAAATACCATTCCAACGAGACGCTCTATCATCTGCCTTGTGGTTTGGATGCCGCGACCGAGACGCGGCTTGGCGAGCTGTGTCGTGATGCCTTTCTCGCCGTGGGCGGGCGTGGCTGGGGCCGCGTGGATGTGATGCGCGACGGCGAGGGGCGCTTCTGGTTGCTCGAAGTGAATACCGTACCCGGCATGACCGACCATAGCCTCGTTCCGCAAGCTGCGGCGCATGCAGGGCTCGATTTCGAGAGCCTGGTGCTGCGCATTCTCGATACAACATTGGAGCCCTGACCGCATGCCGGGAAGCGGTTTCCGCGCTCGCGGGTCGATCCTCGGTCTCGTGCTATTGCTGGTCCTGCTGGGGGCTGGTGGCCGGGCGCTGTGGCTGTGGCTGGACAGGCCCATCCAGCGGGTCTCGATCCGTGGCGATCTGGAACATGTCAGCGCCGCTTATCTGCGTGAGAAACTCACGCCGGTGGTGAGAGGCAAGACCTGGTTGTCGGTTGATCTGGATGAGCTGCGCCGACAGGCCCGGGCGGCCGAGTGGATCGCCGAGGTGCGTGTGTCACGGCAATGGCCCAACTCACTGACGTTCGAACTCTTCGAGCAGCAGCCGATCGCGCGCTGGAACGATAGCCATCTGCTTAATCCGCAGGGCGTCGCTTTTAATCGCGATAACGTGACGGTTTCCGAGGATTTACCCGATCTCGCAGGTCCCGATGGCAGCGGTAGCGAGGTGCTTGCCCTCTATGATCGGCTACAGAATCGATTGCTTCCACTGGGCTTGCATGTCACGCAGCTACGGATGGAAGATCGCGGCGCCTGGCGCGTCCAGATCAATGATGCCTTTTGGCTCATGCTGGGACGTAATCATCGCCAGGAGCGAGTGGCCCGGTTCATCGCCGCATGGCAACGTGAATTGAATAGCGAAGCGTCGCGAATACGCTACATCGATCTACGTTACCCGAACGGTGTTGCCATAGCCTGGCATGGAGAGAGCGACAGTAAGATCGACGAACCTTGAGCTCACATCTTTACCTTTAATACGGCTATCGCCCACCAACAAAGGCGTAGGGGTATTTCTTTCGACGAAAAATACCCGTATTCTGAGCGCGTATTCAATTGAACCGGTTTTAAACGCAGCTTACTCACTATAATCGGTTCAATATCTATTTAGGTTGATAAACGGATTCTTAATTCAGTGAAGATCGAGGAGTAATCCCGACCCATGCCAGGACAATCCAACGCATCCAATATGGTGGTCGGGCTGGATATCGGAACATCGAAGGTGGTCGCCATAGTTGGGCAACCTACCGACGATGGTGGTCTCGAGATCGCCGGGATAGGCTCGCATCCCTCGAGGGGGATGAAGAAGGGCGTGGTCATCAACATCGAGTCTACGGTGCAGTCGATTCAGCGTGCCGTGGAAGAGGCCGAGTTGATGGCCGGTTGCGATATTCACTCGGTCTATGTCGGTATCGCCGGCAGCCATATTAGTTCGATGAATTCCGATGGTGTGGTGGCGATCAAGGATCGCGAAGTCACTCCTTCGGATATCGATCGAGTCATCGATTCCGCGCGAGCGCGTGCGATATCCGAAGGACAACGGATACTGCATGTGTTGCCTCAGGAGTTCGCCATCGATACCCAGGAGGGTATTCGCGAGCCGCTAGGCATGTCCGGGGTGCGACTCGAGGCGCGCGTGCATCTGGTCACCGCAGCGTTGAACGCGGTGCAGAACATCGAGAAGTGCGTGCGGCGTTGCGGGCTCGAGGTCGATGCCATCATCTTGGAACAACTGGCCTCGAGCCATGCCGTGCTGACAGAAGACGAACGCGAACTAGGCGTTTGCATGGTGGATATCGGTGGCGGCACCACGGATATCGCGGTATTCACCGAGGGCGCCATTCGCCATACGGCGGTCATTCCCATCGCCGGCGACCAGGTGACCAACGATATCGCCATGGCGCTGCGCACGCCGACCCAATACGCTGAGGACATCAAGGTCAAATACGCCTGTGCGTTGACCCAACTGGCCTCGAGCGACGAGATGATCAAAGTTCCCAGCGTAGGCGACCGCCCGGCTCGTGATCTGTCGAGGCAGGCATTGGCCGAAGTGGTCGAGCCGCGCTACGAGGAACTCTTTACTTTAGTACGTGAGGAACTGAGGCGCAGCGGCTATGAGGATCTCGTGGCCGCAGGCGTGGTGCTGACCGGGGGCACATCACGCATGGAAGGCGTGGTCGAGCTCGCGGAGGAGATATTCCATATGCCGGTACGCATTGCCAGTCCGCAGAATGTACGAGGCCTGGCGGATGTGGTACGTAATCCGATTTATTCCACAGGCGTGGGTTTGCTACTCTACGGTATGCGCGATGCCAAGCATGCGCAGAGCCGTGCAGTTTCCGCCCAGCCCCGTAGAGAGGAAGTCTCGCGGCGTGGTCTCAAGGACGGCATTTCGGCGCTGGAACGGGTCAAAGGCTGGTTCAAAGGAAATTTCTGACAGGGCCGCACTGCGCGGTCACAGGAGACGGGGCAAATGTTCGAACTGGTAGATAACGCACCTTCCAGCAGCGCAGTCATCAAGGTGATAGGCGTTGGTGGAGGCGGCGGCAATGCCGTCAATCACATGGTCGAAAGCAACATCGATGGCGTCGAGTTCATCTGCGCCAATACCGATGCGCAGGCGCTCAAGCGCGTTGCCGCCAAGACCGTTCTCCAGTTAGGCAGCGAGATCACCAAGGGGCTCGGTGCGGGTGCCAGCCCGGACGTGGGGCGTCAGGCCGCCATGGAAGACCGCGAGCGCATCGCCGAGCTTCTCCAGGGTGCCGACATGGTATTCATTACCGCAGGCATGGGTGGTGGTACCGGTACCGGGGGGGCGCCCGTGGTCGCTCAGGTAGCCAAGGAACTGGGGATCCTCACGGTCGCGGTGGTTACCCGGCCCTTCCCATTCGAAGGTCCCAAGCGCATGCGTGTCGCCGAGGAGGGCATGCGTGAGCTTTCCGAGCACGTCGACTCGCTGATCACCATCCCCAATGAAAAGCTGCTGGCCGTACTGGGCAAGAGCGCCAGTCTGCTGACTGCCTTCAGTGCTGCCAACGATGTCCTGTTGGGCGCCGTGCAGGGGATCGCCGAGCTGATCACCAGCCCCGGCATCATCAACGTCGACTTTGCCGATGTGCGCACCGTGATGTCCGAGATGGGCATGGCGATGATGGGCACTGGCGGCGCCACCGGCGAGAACCGCGCCCGGGAAGCCGCCGAGAAGGCGATCCGCAGCCCGCTGCTCGAAGACATCGATCTGCATGGTGCACGTGGGATCCTGGTCAATATTACTGCCGGGCCCGACCTGTCCATCGGTGAGTTCAACGATGTCGGTGCCACCGTGCAGGAGTTCGCCTCCCAGGACGCGACGATCGTGGTGGGTACGGCCATCGACATGGAAATGTCCGATGAGTTGCGTGTCACGGTGGTGGCGGCGGGGCTCGATGGCCGCCGTGAGAAACCGGCGGGCCGCGAGGCTGCGACGCGTCCGGAGACGACTGACTATCGCAAGTTGCAACAGCCGACAGTCATGCGCCAGCAGGCGGCCAAGGCCGATCAGGAGGAGGCGGCCAAGGCGCGCCAGGAGCGGCGCAAGAGCAAGGAGATGGACGATTATCTGGACATTCCGGCCTTTCTGCGGCGCCAAGCCGATTGAGTTCCGCTATCGTGACGATGGGTATGGCCGGATGACATTTTTTTGTTTAAACAGCTGTTCGATGTTATAGTGAACACTGTTTCACAACTCTGATGACAGCCTGGCCATTGCCCATGATCAAGCAAAGAACACTCAAGAACACCATGCGCGCCACGGGCGTGGGTCTTCACTCCGGTGAAAAGGTCTACCTGACCCTACGCCCGGCCTCGGCCGACACAGGGATCGTGTTCGTTCGCACCGATCTCGATCCCGTCGTGTACATTCCTGCGCGCGCCGAGAACGTTACCGATACAACGCTATGTACGGCCTTATCCTGCGATGGCGTCAAGGTGGCAACGGTCGAGCACTTGATGTCTGCGTTCGCGGGGTTGGGTATCGACAATGCCTTCGTCGAGCTCAGCGCCGCCGAAGTACCGATCATGGACGGCAGTGCGGGGCCTTTCGTATTCCTGATTCAGTCCGCGGGAATCGCCGAGTTGGAAGCGCCCAAGAAGTTTATCCGCATCAAGCGGGAAATCGTGGTGCGTGACGAGGACAAGGAGGCGATCTTTCTGCCCTACAACGGCTTCAAGGTTTCCTTTTCGATCGATTTCGATCATCCAGTCTTCGAAAACCAGAAACAAACGGCAAGCGTCGACTTCTCGACGACCTCTTTCGTCAAGGAGGTGTCACGCGCGCGTACGTTCGGCTTCATGCGTGACCTGGAATTCCTGCGCTCGCACAATCTCGCGCTGGGAGGCAGCTTGGACAACGCCATCGTCGTGGACGATTACCGCATCCTCAACGAGGGTGGGCTGCGTTACGACGACGAGTTCGTCAAGCACAAGGTACTCGACGCCATTGGCGATCTGTATCAGCTTGGGTATAGCTTGATCGGCGAGTTCCGAGGCGTGAAGTCGGGGCATGCGCTCAACAACCAGCTGTGTCGCGCCATGCTGGCGAATCCCGAATCGTGGGAAATCGTCACCTTCGAGGGGGCCAGCCAAAAGGCACCGATCTCCTATTCGGCTCCGGCAATGGCCATGTAGGATCGATACATACACTCGGCATGTCATCATTGACGCCAGCCCCTTCGGGGCTGGCGTTTTTCGTATGCGACCTTTCTGAACGAACTGGGCGGACGACTTCGCAGATGCGGTTAGTGCGCGCCAGTCGGCGGCTCGGCATGAGCGGCCAAGCGTTCGAGGGCTCGTTTCAAGCGGGGATCCTCGGTATCGCGGGCACAGCTCGAGAGCTCATCGGCCGCTTGGCTCGACAAGGCGCGAGGCCGAATAATCGGCGCCTTGGGGGGCGCGACCGGGCGCACCTTGAACGTCAGACCGGTAACGGCTTCGAGTTCGGGCAATTGGCGCAGTAGTTCGAGCAGGCGCGTCTGCTCGTAACGAAGCCAGGTCAGCCAGACGGCACGGTCGGTGATCAAAGTGAGCTTGCCTTGGCGGTAGCCGCCGACGAAGAGATGGGGGCGCACCTCCTCCGGCAAGTGGCTGCGTAGGTGTTCTTGCGCGCGACCAATCACGTTGGCCACACGCATCAGGCCATTGAGTTCCGAGCTGCGACGGCCACTGCCGTCGAGTAGCGTTGTGGTGGGCTGGGCGCGAAAACGCTTAGCCTTTATACTCATTGGCTTGCACTGTTGCTGAGCGGTGCCCTCAATCTAGCATGCCCCGGAGCCCTTCAACAGCATGACCGATGTGACGTTCGATCCCCAGGCCGAAACCAGTGGCAGCCGGCAGCGCTCAAGACGCCTGTCGCGTTGGTGGCTGGCCGGCTTGTTGGTCGGCTGTTTGCTGCCCTCGTCACTGGTACATGCAGAAGCGGTGCGTATTGCCGAGCAATTGACACAGATTTGCTTGATGGCTCCGGCGGCCATTCGAGCCGAATCGCGCCGCGTGGCCCGGCGTAGGGCGCAACGCAGCATGCCGCGCCGCCGGCACCTCAGTGCATGTCCCGAAGCCGTGCGTACTCAACGCGAAGGGCGACCCTGTGCCGGGCTCGATGTTCTGAATCGACGAGGTCCGCCTCGGCGAATGATCTGAACTGGCCGGTGCGCCAGTCCGTCGCTTGCCGAGGCGCCAAGTGGCGCCTCGCTACAATGATTACTTCGTGATTCAGGATATCCAATGTTAAACACCCTGGTACGCAAGATGGTCGGCTCGAAGAACGACCGTGAAGTGAAACGTATGGGCAAGCTCACCGGCGAGATCGGCGCTTTCGAACAGAGCGTCGCAGCGCTGGCCGATGAGGAGCTACGGCAACGTACAGAGCAACTGCGCGAACGCCTCAGAGGCGGTGAAAGTCTCGACAAGCTATTGCCCGAAGCCTTTGCTTGTGTGCGCGAGGCCAGCCAGCGAGTCATGGGCATGCGCCACTTCGACGTCCAGTTGATCGGCGGGATTACACTGCATCGGGGGCGCATTGCCGAGATGAAGACCGGCGAAGGCAAGACGCTGGTGGCGACCCTGGCCGTCTACCTCAACGCGTTGCCGGGCCGTGGCGTGCATGTGGTCACCGTCAACGACTATCTCGCGCGGCGCGACGCCGAGTGGATGCGTCCGCTCTATGAATCGCTGGGCCTGACGGTCGGGGTGATCTATTCGGGGCAGACCTCCGAAGAGAAGCGTGCGGCTTACGCCTGCGACATCACCTACGGAACCAACAACGAGTTCGGTTTCGATTATCTGCGTGACAATATGGCTTTCTCGCTGGGCGATAAGGTCCAGCGCGAGCTGCATTACGCGATCGTCGATGAAGTCGATTCCATTCTCATCGACGAGGCAAGAACGCCGCTGATCATCTCGGGACCCGTCGAGGAGAATACCGACCTCTACAAGGTCGTGGACCGGCTGGCGACCGAGCTCAAGCAGTGTGAGGATCCCGAAGATCCCGAGAGCGGCGAATTCAATCTCGAAGAAAAGCAAAAGCAGGTCGAACTGACCGAAGCCGGCCATCATAAGGTAGAAGAGTTGATGCGTCGCCAGGGCCTGCTGGCCGAGGATGACTCTCTCTACTCAGCGCAGAATCTGGGGCTGCTGCAACACATGCATTCCGCGCTCCGCGCTCGCCACCTCTTTCATCGGGACGTTGATTACATCGTCAGCAACGGCGAGGTAGTCATCGTCGATGAGCATACCGGTCGCAGCATGCCGGGGCGTCGCTGGTCGGAGGGGTTGCACCAGGCAGTAGAAGCCAAGGAAGGCGTGGCCATCCAGAAGGAAAGCCAGACGCTGGCCTCGACGACTTTCCAGAACTATTTCAGGCTCTATGAAAAGCTTGCCGGGATGACCGGTACGGCCGATACCGAAGCCTTCGAATTTCGTCAGATCTACGGGCTCGATGTCACGGTCATTCCCACCAACAAGCCCATCGCGCGTACCGATTACAACGACCTGGTCTACCTCTCCGCCCAGGAGAAGTACGAGGCGATCATCGAGGACGTCAAGGTCCAGCGTGAGGCCGGCCGGCCGGTGCTGGTCGGTACGGCGTCCATCGAGACCTCCGAGCTGCTGGCGGACCTGATGAAGCGGGGGGGCATCCCGCACAACGTGCTCAACGCCAAGCAACACCAGAGCGAGGCAGAAATCATCGCTCAGGCGGGGCGCCCCGGGGCCATAACCATTGCGACGAACATGGCGGGCCGCGGTACCGACATCGTTCTGGGGGGGAACTGGGAGGCCGAAGTCGCCAAGCTGGACAATCCCAGTCAGGCGCAGATCGATGCCGCCAAGGCCGAATGGCAGCAGCGTCACGATGCGGTCCTGGAGGCCGGTGGGCTGCATGTCATCGGCTCCGAGCGCCATGAGTCACGGCGTATCGACAATCAGTTGCGTGGTAGGGCGGGGCGCCAGGGCGATCCCGGTTCGACGCGCTTCTTCCTATCGCTGGAAGATAACCTGATGCGCCTGTTCGGCTCCGAACGGGTCCAGCGCCTGATGCAGGCGCTGGGGCTCGAGCATGGCGAGGCGATCGAGCACAAGATGGTTTCCAACGCCGTCGAGCGGGCCCAGAAGAAGGTCGAAGGTCGCAACTTCGATATTCGCAAGCAGCTGCTCGAATACGACGATGTGGCTAACGACCAGCGTCGAGTGATCTACGACCAGCGCGATGCCATTCTCGGTGCCGATGAGGTAGCCGAGAACGTGGCAGGCATCCGCGACGAAGTCCTAGATGAAGCGATCACCGCCTACGTTCCGCCGCAGAGCCTGCCCGAACAATGGGATCTGGAAGGGTTGCAGCATCATCTCAAGAGCGAGTTCAATCTCGACGTGCCGCTGCTGGAGTGGGCCGAGGAGGATGAGCATTTCCATGAGGAGCTGCTGCGCGAGCGTCTACAGAACCAGCATCGCGAGATCTATGCGGCCAAGGTCGAGGCGGTCGGCCCCGAGCTGATGCGGCGCTTCGAGAAGCAGGTCATGCTTCAGGTGCTGGATACCCGCTGGAAGGAACACCTGCAATCGATGGACCATTTGCGGCGCGGCATCCACTTGCGGGGCTATGCCCAGAAGAATCCCAAGCAGGAGTACAAGCGTGAGGCTTTCGAGCTTTTTCAGAACCTGTTGACCAACATCAAGCATGATGTCACGCGCATCTTGAGTCATGTGCAAGTCCGCAGGCAGGAAGAGGTCGATGAACTGGAGCAGCAGCGTCGCGAAACGCTCGAGCGTGAGAAAGCCTCTGCAACGCAGCAGCATGAAGCGGCCGAGAATGAAGCTGCACCGAGCGGTGAGCAGGAGGAGGCCGCAGCCTCCCAGACGGTACGGCGCGAAGGACCGAAAGTCGGTCGTAACGATCCGTGTCCCTGTGGCTCCGGCAAGAAGTACAAGCAGTGTCATGGCAAGTTGAATTAACCGCGTAAGTGCTTGGCGGCGGCCGTGCGGCCGCCGTGGGCCCGAGGCACATTGATTCAGGAGGCGAGGGATGGCGGTAGGCGAAGCAGTCTTCCCGCAAATGCCAGCTATTGCCGGGATTCGGCTCGGCACGGCACGGGCGGGGATCAAGAAAGCAGGACGCCGCGACGTCCTGATAGTCGAAGTGCCGGAGCAGGCGCGAGTCGCCGGTGTCTTTACGCGCAACGCGTTCTGCGCCGCGCCGGTGCATGTCGCCAAACGCCATTTGCTGCATCGGGCGAGTCGCTACCTGCTGATCAACACCGGCAACGCCAATGCCGGCACCGGCGCACAGGGCATGCAGGACGCCAATGCCTGTTGCGATGCCCTGGCGACACTCACCCATGTGGCCAGCCATAGTGTCCTGCCTTTCTCCACCGGGGTGATTGGCGAACGGCTACCCGTCGAGCGCATTTGCAACAGTCTTCCCGAGGCCTTGGCGAGTCTGGACGATTCGGCTGTCGCTTGGGAGCTTGCCGGGCAGACCATTTTGACCACCGATACGCGTCCCAAGGGGGCCACCGCGACGTGTTACGTCAATGATCAGAAGGTGACCATCAACGGCATCGCCAAGGGTTCGGGTATGATCAAGCCGAACATGGCCACCATGCTGGCCTTTGTGGCTACCGATGCGGAAATCGAGACGACGTTGCTAGAGACATTGTTGCGTGACAGCGTGGATCGCAGCTTCAACTGCATCACCGTCGACAGCGATACTTCAACCAACGATGCCTGCATGCTGATCGCCACTGGCGAAGGGCCGAGCATCGTCGGCCATGCGTCTCTCGCTGCGTTTCGCGAAGCGCTGGATGAGGTCACTGGGGAGCTTGCCCAGGCAATCATCCGTGACGGTGAGGGGGCGACCAAATTCGTCACGCTGGATGTGCAAGGGGCCAGATCTCGCGATGAGGCGTTGGACGTGGCTTTCACCGTGGCGCATTCACCCCTGGTCAAGACCGCCTTGTACGCCTCGGACGCCAATTGGGGGCGTATCCTGGCGGCGGTGGGCCGGGCGCCGGTCGAAGATTTCGATGTCGAGCGCGTGGTCATAGATTTGGGCGAAGTGCCGCTGGTAGAAGCGGGAGGGCGTGCTCCCGGCTACACCGAAGAGGCGGGAAGCGCGGTGATGGCCCGCGACGAGATAGGCATACGCATTGACCTGGGGCGCGGCGAAGCCGCAGCAACGGTTTGGACGTCCGATCTGTCTCATGACTACGTTTCGATCAACGCCGATTATCGTAGCTAACATCGACCGAAGTTTTGGAATGAGCGAATTCTCTCGTGAATTCGTGTCAGTAACGCGACAAGGGTAATAAGGCAACATGATCAAGCGACGGGTGCACGTGGCGGCTGCCGCCATCTTCAGTGATGACGGCCAGGAAGTATTGCTTGCCAGGCGGCCCTCTACGGTCGATCAAGGCGGGCTATGGGAGTTTCCCGGTGGCAAGCTGGCTCCTTACGAGACCGGTTTCGTAGCCCTGCAACGCGAGCTCTACGAGGAGCTGGGGCTCACGATCGATCGAGCTCAGCCGTTGATCCGTGTCCACCACGAATACCCCGACAAGCACATCCTGCTCGATGTCTGGCAGGTACGCGCCTTCAGCGGCGAGCCCTACGGGCGAGAGGGGCAGGCCGTGCGCTGGGTGAAGCTCGACGAGCTGTTCAATTATCCATTTCCGGCGGCCAACTTGCCTATCCTGCGGGCCGTGATGCTGCCCACCGAATACCTTATCAGTGCCGAAGAAGCCGAAGATGGGGTCTTTCTGAGCAAGCTGGAGCGGGCGCTGCAGGAAGACAACATTCGCCTCGTACAGCTGCGGGCCAAGAAGCTGGACCACGAAGCCTACGTGCAGCGTGCCGAGCAGGCGCTCGCCCTGTGCCGCCAGTACAAGGCTCGGTTGCTGCTCAATGGCGAGCCCGAATTGCTGGAGCGCATCGACGCCGATGGCATTCACCTGACCAGCGATCGCCTGATGACTCTCGATCGTCGGCCTATCGTGCAGGGTAAGTGGCTTTCTGCGTCGACCCATAATGCCGAGCAGCTCGATCAGGCCGCACACATTGGCTGTGATTTCGTCACGCTTTCGCCGCTTCGCACGACCCCGACGCACCCCGATGCGACGCCTCTCGGCTGGCATGATTTTCAGCAACTGGTGGAGCCGGCCGGTATGCCGGTTTTTGCGCTTGGCGGCATGACCCGGCACGATGCCAACCATGCAAGGGCAGTTGGCGCTCAAGGCATCGCTTCGATACGTGATTTCTGGCGTTAGGGCTGAACCGATGGGCCCGAGACGAGTGCGCTGCATGCGATATTTTAGTGCCCGGTGCGCGCCAGAGGGACTAAACTGAAAAATATCCGATGGATCCCTTGCGTTCGCCGCAGCAGATCCGTAAAGTACGCATCCGCTGCCGACGACGCACAGCGTCACCGGCGGTTTCTAGGAAGCAAGTGGTTGTTTCGTGAAGGGTTTTAGGAAATCGATCGAAAGATTTTGATGGCCGGAAACACTCGCAAGCACTACACTGTCCTCGCAGTTCGAGCCCTGCTCGACGCGCTGGTTTGAAAGCGCGGCGGATGCGATAGGCGCTTGACAGCGCGGCCCGGATCGGTAGAATACGCCTTCCTCGCAGGGCGCTGGCGAGCCACCCGATGGCGCGACG